>DATKIB010000018.1:0-12107 GCA_035509915.1 Acidimicrobiales bacterium
GAACTCCTGGTCGAACTGCGACGGGGAGAGGAAGTCGTGATACATCGGGCTCGAAGGCTCGTAGAGCTCGTCGTAGAGCTGCGTCTCTGCGGCAGGGTTCGGGCGCGAGAGCGACACCCCGATGCTCATCTCCTGGCCGGCGGGCGCCGGCCCCAGCTTGGTGGCGAGCGGCAGCCCGCCGAGCACCGCCGGCACCATGTGGGTCGCCACCACCCCGGCGCCCGCAGGCGCGGCGGAGGCCGCTGCCCCGGCCATGGCCCCAGGCACCGCGAGCAGGATCCCGAACGATAGAGCGGCTGCCCGGCGGTACCGGGCGGGGCGAGCAGGGGGATTGGAGCTCACGAAGGGGCGGGGGGCGGGTACGAGAGACGGGTCCACGTCGCCTCCAGGGTCGATGGGACGGCTGGTGCGCCGACCGGCTCCTCGAAAAACGCCTCCCGCCGTGCTCCCTTGCGATCGGCCGGGCACACGTAGTCCCGACGTTGGCCGAGCGTTGGCATTGCGGCGGAGAACCTGTAACAACCGGAAACAAGCGGCGAGCCGGGAGCCGGCTCAGCGCACTTCGTGGTAGCGCCGCAGCAGCCTGCGCGCCGCTTCGCGCCCGACTTCGGAGAGCTCCGGCGGGTCGATCACCTCGGCGTGTGGGCCGAGACGCAGCAGCAGCCGTTCGAACCACACGATGCTCGCCACACCCAGGGAGAGCTCCGTACGCCCGGGCTTGAGAGGGGCGGTGGAGAAGACGGGCACCGCCTCGGCGACCCATGCCGCCGACTCGTCCACCGACAGGCGAACGACCGTGGAGTCGGGGCCGGGGACGAAGGCCGCGGTCGGGCGTGCCTCGCTGCGAAGCCTGTCGGGCGGCTCGGCCTTCTCGCCGGTGCGGCGAACCTCCGATATGCGGTCCACCCTGAACCTGCGCATCCCCTTCGCCCGATGGCAGTAGCCGTCGAGGTACCACCGGCCCTCGATCGCGACCACGTCCACTGGGTCGACGACCCGAAGAGACTCCTCGTCGCTCGACACCGAGTAATAGCGGAGCTCGACCTGTTCATGTTCATCGACTGCCCGCCGCACGGCCGAAAGATGCGGCGGCTCGTCGAGGTCGACGCGCAGAGAGCCGAAGTCGCCGAGCGCGTTCTCGAGCTTCCCGAGTGCGCGCGCGAGGGCTCCTCCTGGATCGGCTCCGGGCACCGAGAGGATCGCCCGCGCGGAGGCGGCGAGGGCGAAACCCTCGGTGCTCGTGAGCCGGCGCGGCCGCGCCAGCTCGGGCCCGAGGTCGGCCACGACCTCCTGCTCGTCCACGATGATCTCCATCAGCTGGTCCGGCGTGTACGGAGGGAGCCCGCAGCAGGCCGCGAGCTCCAAGTCGGCGACGAGCTCCTCGGGCGAGAGCCCGAAGCGCTGGGCCAGCTCCGCAACCGGCGCGCGATGGCTGCGGGCCAGGAAAGTGAGCACAGCGAGCAGCCGGTGGAGGCGCTGTCCAGCCTCGATACGCCCGCCCACCCGTTCGGAAGGCCCACCTTGGTGGCTCTCGCCGTCCGGCGCGCGTTCTCCCCCCGCACGAGGACGTCGCTGGCTCTTTGCGGGCGGGGCAGAGACCATGGAATCGAGCCACGCAGCCAGCTCCTCGCGTACCGACAAAGGTGCGATCACCTCTGCGTGCTCGCCGAGCTCGAGCACCCAGCTCCGAAGCGCGCGCGTGTTTGTCACATCCAGGCGCACGACGACCGAGCCGTCGTCGCGTCGCTCGGCCACTGTGGTCTCGCCGAGCTCCGCCAGGACGAGCGGCGCGAGCGGCGCGTCCACGAGGACGTCGACCGCCACCGGTTCGGACTCCCCCATCTTCCAGGGCTCGTCGCTCAGCGCCACCTCCGGGTCGAAATCCTCCGGCAGCTGAGCCGAGCCGGACGCTCCCACCGACGGCAGTCCTTCCATGCGGTCGACCCTGAAGGTGCGGGCGGCGCCGCGGTCGCGGTCGTATGCGACCAGGTACCACCAACCGCCGTGGAACCGCAGCATCACTGGGTCGACGTGACGCTTCTCGCCCCGGTAGGAGAACTCGATCGCGGCGTGCGACCCGATGGCGCCGTGGAGCTTCGGCAGCGCTGGCAGCGACGGCAGCTCCGCGAGCGGCCGGGAGCCCGCCGAAGCGGGAAGCCCCAGGCGCCAGAGCGCGTCTCGACCACTAGGATCGCCGAGGTGGACGCCGGCCACGGCGAGGTTGAGCGCCGCCTGCTCGTCCGCATCGAGCGCGAGCTCCTTGAGGTAGAAGTCCTCGGTGCGGATCAGGTAACCGATCTGGTCACGGGTTTCGATCGCCACCGTCGTGATCTCCACTCCCCCGTCGCGCAGGGTCCGCTTGTCGCGTTCGAATGCCTGACGTCGCGCCTCGCCCTCGGGCGGGTACCCAGGTACCGAGTCCCCTATCTCGCGAAGCGACCGCGGACGCCCCTCGCGCAGCAACAGCACGAGGTTCGTGAGACGCTCGAGCCTGTCGACCACGGGCGCCACAGTAGGCGCCCCCCAACGCGTTGCCCGGGGTGAAAGGGCCATGACCCACCGCGCGGACCCCTGGGCCTTCCACCCGCACCCGGCCGCCTGGGCGGTCGTGGTGGGCGTGGCGCTCGCCTACCTGTTGGCCCTGCACCTCGTCCCGGCCTCGTCGCGTGCGAGGCCGACCCGCCGCCAATGGAGCTCCCTGGCTGGCGGGCTACTGACGCTGGCGGTTGCACTCACCTGGCCTCTCGCCGACCTGGCGGCCCACTGGTCGCTCACAGCCTTGCTGGCGCAGCGGCTCTTGATCACCCTCGCGGCAGCCCCGCTGCTCCTTCTCGCCGTGCCGGCCCCGGTCCTCGCGCGTCTCACCCGCCCGGCGCCCATCGACGCCGTCTTGGACTTCGTCACCCGCCCTGTCGTGGCCGTGGCGGCCTTCAGCGCCATCGCCGTCGGCACCCTCGCCTCGCCGGTCGTGGCCGAGCAGTCTTCTTCGGCGCTCGCTCGTGGCGGCATCGACGCTCTGCTGCTGGCGGGGGGCGGGCTCCTGTGGGGCCCGGTGCTCCGCAACATTCCCGGGGCGCACCGACCCGGCTCGCTCGGGGTGGCGGTGTACCTCTTCGTGCAGTCGATCGTCCCGACTTTTCCGGCGGTCATATTCATCTTCGCTCGCCATCCCATCTACCCGGCGTTCGCCGCAGTCCACCGCGCCCTCGGCGTGTCCGCTCTTGCCGACCAGCAGATATCCGGAGTCATGGCGAAGGTCGCCACGCTGCCCGTGCTGTGGACGGCCGCGTGGGTGGCGATGGCGCGGGCCCAGGCCGCCGACCGAGAGGGCAGAGACGTCGAGCCGCTCACGTGGGCAGAGGTAGAGCGACAGCTCGAGCGCGCCAGCCGGTCGGAGGCTCGCCGCCGAGCGCACCCCCGCCGTCAACGCGTGAGTGCCATCCCCCGCCCCGCGCCCGGGGGCGGCTGGCTGCCTCCGGGCGACACACAGAGCCCCGGCGGACCCACTCAGGGGAGCGGTCCCGCTCCCGGCGATCCCTGAGCTGCAACTAAGTCTGGGCCGGCACGCGGCGCTGCACGCAGTGCCGTGTGACGGAAGGGCTCGGGCTCCCTCGACCGCACGATGGTCGCGAGGAGCTGGTTCGTCGAACGCTCGACGACCACGATCGCGAACCTACCCACGCCGCCGGCCGGAGCGTGCCCGAGCGGTCGGCTGACCTGGTCGGGCCGATAGCTTCCGCGGTACTCGACCACGCAGACGTCTGTGAGCTTGCCACGGGCGCGCGCAGTGAGGGCGGCGAGAAGGTGTAGACGGGCGGCGAGTGCTTTTGCGGTCACCAAACGGACCCCGGCAAAGGTGCCGCGGTCGTGGATCGCCTCTTTCGCCACCGGTAGGGCCAGGTAGCACGGGCTCGAGTTCGTCCCGAGGGCATTGCGCGCCGACGTGCAGCCGAAGAGGCCCATCGATCCCAGCGCGAACACCACACCCATTGCGATCGCCTCAGTCCTACGAGACTGGCGGAGCGGATCCTGCATGGAGGGGCTTCGTCGAGTCACGCTGTCGCCTCCGCCACCTCGGCTAGCTCGGCTTCTCGCGCTTTCTCCTTCTCCAGCTCGGCGACGTTCGACCTCCGGTGGCTCCATGTGATCGCACCCCAGATCGCCCATCCCACGGGCAGCTCCCCCCAGAAACTGATGATGCGGTACAGCAGCACCGCAGCCACAGTCTGGGTCTCCGCCCCCCCGAAGGCCACCAAGGCGATGGTGAGGCTCCCTTCGACCACACCTAGCCCTCCGGGGGTAATGGGCAGGTTCGCCGCCAGCTGCCCAGCCCCGTAGGCGAGGAGCAGACCCTTCCAGGGCACGCCCACCCCCACCGCCATGAACGAGAGCCCCAAGCAGCCGCAGTCGAGCACCCAATTGCCCAGGCCCCACCCGGTGACCGCGAGGACGTCCACGGCGCGAAGCCGCACGAGCGAGACCCCCTCGATGAGCGCCTCTATGCGCGCCGCGCCCTGCTCGTGCGGGCGGTGGAAGAGACGCTGGCTCGCCCGCACGAGCATCTCCATGACCCACGCCAACGCCCTTCTTTGGAGGAATAGCGCGCCTAGGAGCATCGCTGCGGCCAGGACGCCGATCGTCACCCACACGAGGTCGAACCCCGCCCCTTCGGCGCCGGCGATCCCGAGCCCAGCGCTCGCCAGGAGAGCGAGGCTTACCGATGCCGCCACGAACACCGCCGCGAGGGTCCAGCCCGCGAAGGCCTCGTCCGCCCCTTGCCTTCGGTACTGGCGGAATGCGAACACCGACGACACGAGCGGCCCCGCAGGCATCGAGTTTGCGATGGCGGTGACGGCGAAGGTGATCGCTGTGGCCCGCCCCACGCCCATCTGCACGCGGCCGGCTTCCAGGAGCCGCTTCTGGACTAGCCCGAACGCGATGAGCGAGCCCGCCTCCGCGGTCGCTGCGAGGAGCAGCCAGACCCAGTCGAGATGGGAAAGGTAGCCAGTGGCGCCCGACAGCTCGTCGCGCCGGCCCGACAGCGCCCATAATGCAAGCGCGGCGAGCCCCAGCCCGGCGACGTAGCGCAGCCACGGCCAGGCCCTTCGAAGCTGGCCGTGCAACTGGGACCGGGCGGTCATGCCCGCCGATCGTGGCACATCGCATGGGCGGATCCTCGGCTGGCCCCCTTAAGATGTCCGACGGTGGCGCCGCCGACCGTGAGCGAGCTGAACGTGCGGGCCCACGTGCCGGGCACTTTGCGGTCGGGGGTGGAGCTGTTCGGGGACCGTCGCGTGGTGATCACGAGATCGGTCTCGCAGCATCACGCCGGCGCGCTCTCGCGAACCGACGGCGAGACGATCGCCCGAGCGGCGCAAGCTGCCGTCAGGCAACGTCTGCCGTTGGTGATGCTGCTCGATTCCTCGGGCTCCGACGTCACCGAGGGCATCGACTCGCTCCACGGTTGGGGGGAGGCAGCGGCCGCCGTGTCTGCCTGCTCTGGAGTAGTGCCGGTGCTGGTGGCCGTGACCGGCGCGGCGATCTCGGGCCCGGCTCTCCTTCTGGGGTTAGCCGACGTAGCGGTAATGACGCCGGACGCCTTCTCCTTCCTCTCGGGCCCAGACGCTGTGGAAGGCTTCACCGGGGTCCGCACGGGGCCTCGCGAGCTCGGCGGCGCCGCACTGCACGCAACCTCGACAGGATTGTGCGCGCTCCTGGCGGCAGATCAGGATGAGGCCTCCGAGCTGCTCGGCGTGGTGCTCGGCTATCTGCCCGACCACACCGACGCGGAGCCCGCGCCCTTCGCAAACTCGGACCCTCCGGAGCGCGAGGCGCCAGAGCTGCGCGACGTCGTGCCGGCTTCGGCCAATGCCTCCTACGACGTGCGCGACGTCGTCCGGTCGATCGTCGACGACTCTGAGCTGCTCGAGCTGCGCTCGGGATGGGCACCCCAGATGGTGACGGCGCTGGCGAGCGTCGGAGGCCGAGCGGTGGGGGTGGTGGCCAACCAGCCCAGGGCGCTCGCCGGCACATTGGACATAGGAGCTTCGCAGAAAGCGGCTCGTTTCGTGCGCTTCTGCGACGCCTTCAATCTGGCGGTCCTCACCTTCGTCGACACCCCAGGGTTCCTACCGGGCAAGGACCTCGAGTGGCGGGGGATGATCCGCCACGGGGCGGAGATGGCCTTCGCCTACGCCGAGGCGACCGTCCCTCGGGTCTGCGTGGTGCTTCGAAAGGCCTACGGGGGCGCTTACATCGTCATGGACTCGAAGGGGATCGGCAACGACATCTGCCTCGCCTGGCCCTCGGCCGAGATAGCGGTCATGGGAGCCAAGGGTGCGGCGCAGATCCTCCGTCGCAGCGCGACGGATGCCGAGCGCCAGGAGCTGGAAGAGAGCTACGAGGAGGAGCTGCTCACGCCGTGGGTCGCGGCCGAGCGGAGCTACGTCGACGACGTGATCGACCCTGCCGACACCCGGCGAGCCGTTTCGAGCGCACTGGAACTGCTCTCCACTCGCAGGGAGCGCCTGCCGAGGCGCAAGCACGACGCTGGGCCGATGTAGCCGACGCGGCCCTCGCTGGTCTCGTCGAGCGCCGACGCAGCGCGGCGTCTCCTGCGTTAGCCGCTCGTGCAGCCGACGCCTGGTGGAGGAAGCTGCCGGAAACAGACGTAACGCTCGAGTTGAGCAATCTGGTAGCCGAACACCAGGCCGGGGGTGGGGGGGTGAACTGGTTGAGCGAACGTGATGTTGATTGTGCCCTTAGGTAGCGGAGGGATGGACTCGGCGATCGTCCCTGCAAAGATCTGGCCGAACATCTGCAGGTTGTCGTTGACCGACACCGTACACGGAGTGAACAACATAGTGTCGACCGTGTTCTGATTGGGGATGTCGCCTCCTCCGCCCTGCGCGATCGTGATACCCGGGCTGCCGAGCACACACGCCGGAACACTCGTAGGTGTGGGAACAATGAGGGAGAGCTGGCAGGGATTTGGGTTGTTGGCGTTGCCGCAACTTGCCGCTCCGCCGGGGTTCTGGAATGCGAAACCACCTCCAAGGGTGAAACCTCCTGAGGCGAAGATCGCGATGTTGTAGTTGAGCGGAAGATTCGTGTCAGGGGCCGCGAGGGTGAGCGCGCAATTGGCGACGATCGCTGTGGGACCTGTTGCAGTCTTGATGTCGTTGTAAACCGACCCCGAACCGGTCCCAGCGCAGCTCGCGTTGTCGTCGACGGCGTACCCGCCACTGTTGTGCCACGCGGTGTAGGAGTTCTTCTGAGCTTGACTACCGCCGTTATCGGGGCTGTACAAGGTGGGAAGGGAAAAAACCGGAGGGGTGGGGATCTGTGTCCCGTCGTCGGGCTCGACACAACCACCGACCGAGTCGTGGCTCTGCGGGTCGGTGTACCCGCCACACGTCGCAGCGGGCGTCGTCGCACCGACGGTGACGGTCCCCGTGGATGAGGCCGCGTTGAAAGCGATCGTACTAGTGCCGTTGTTCAGACCAACACACGAAGGAGGTGGGAGGGGTCCTGTAGGACACATCAAGATGTTGCCGTCGGCCAGAGCGCTCCCGCCGAGCGTGCTGTGGGACATTGTTATGTCACCGGCAGCGGTGGTGGCGTCGACTCCAACCGAAGACTGCGACAGGGTCAAGGCCCCATTCCCCAGCAGGTCATCGTCGAGCGTCACCGACCCGCTCACCTTGCAGTTGTTCAAAGTCAGCGACCCGAAGGCCACGATGGATGCGTACCCAGGTCCCGGGCAGTTGGTGCCAATCACGTCGTCGTTTGCGTACACCTGACCTGATGGCGTCGTGTTGGCCGGACCCCCGGGTTGGGAGATTTGGATGTTGGAGAGGTCGAGCGGTACGAGGGTGCTCGAAGAGAAGAGGACGTAGTTCCCTGGATTGGCCGTCAACGAGAGCAGCTGCTGGATCGTCTCGCTCGACGAGACGTCACCCAACGAGGCCGTCCCCGTTGAGAGCACCAGCGCGGCCGCGGGGGTGGAGGCTCCATTTTGGGGACAAGCATCCGCCGGTAGTGAGAGTGCGAGGGTGTTGTAGTAGGTGACGGTGACCGAATACTTGTCCGTTCCGGCATTAGGGGCGGAGGGCAGCGTCGCGGTATTCGTCCCGCATGGGAAGTTCTCGCTCTCGATCTGGTAGTCGGCCCAGGCGATGCCGGCGCTGGCGCTGCCGTCCGCCCCGCCGCCGGCACCTACATGGACGGCATTTGAGAGGTTGTACCCGCTCTCGCTGAACGCAACCAGACTGAGGATCAGCATCACCGTCACCAGGAGCATCACCGCGATCAGCGCGAACCCGGCTTCGCCCGAGGTCACGGGTATCGTACCGGCCGCTGCCCTCCTCTTCAGCCGCTTGATTGCCTGCCGACTCATCATCACGTCGTGGGGGTCGAAGAACACGGGTTGGGGGGGCTGGCGGTCGTCGCCGTCGTGACAAGTGACTCGCCCTGGGCAGCCACCGAGGTCTTGATCTCGATGCTCGGACTCAGCGATCCCGAGCTCGCCCAGAGGTCGACCTTGACCAGGCCCGTTTGGGATGCGGAGATCGTGGTCACGAAGGGCGGCTGGGACGACGTGTTCACCATTACTATCCCCGAGGTCAACGTGACGAAGGGTACGTTCGCAGGGGCTGGACTGGCCGTCGGGTCCCACGTTCGAACCTGTAGGTCGGATTCGTTCGCGTTCTTCGGGTCGATCCGGTTGTTCGAGTCTTTGACCACCTGCCACTGAGTGCACTCGCCGCCGTTCGCGCTCGTGCTGTAGACGAGGAGAGCGAACCCACCATTGGCGCATCCAGCGCTTGGGCTGGTCCCACTGTTCGAGTAGGAAACCGCATCAGTACAAGGGTTGTAAAGGAACGAAGCCGACTCGATCTGTCTCGACAATTCGATCATCGCCG
This sequence comes from Acidimicrobiales bacterium, assembly GCA_035509915.1. GTDB lineage: Bacteria > Actinomycetota > Acidimicrobiia > Acidimicrobiales > UBA8190 > Bog-564. The sequence goes on from DATKIB010000018.1 coordinate 8,925, forward strand.
GGCGGATGGCGGAATCGACCGTGGTCTGCGCTTCAGTCCTCGACGCGCTGTCACTGACAGACAGAAAGGTAGGGGTCAGAAGCCCAATGATGATGCCGAGGAGCACGAGGGCCACCGACATCTCGACGAGCGTGAATCCCGACTCCGAAGCCTCGGTGGCCGGCACACCCGTACCGCCGGCGTCCGCTGTCATGGGCATGTCGGGTTGTTGATCGTCCACGTGTACGTGTCGAGGTCCTGCTCGTCGTCCCAGACTCCGACCGTCACGGACGTGACAGTCGCGAGGTTGTCGCTCAGATTGCATTTGGGGAGATTGAATGCGAGCTGCGCCTCGACGTTGCACCCTGAAGGTGGGTCGACGGCTTTACCGTTCACGATGGTGCCGGGGAAGGTGATGGGACCCGTGTACCCGGCCCCGTTGTTCACGTTGCACCAAGTGCCCGGGGTCGGCGCAGTGTTTTTGCCGTTTTTAGCCGAGACGGACGACCCGTTGGGAGTGGAGCCGGTGGGTGTAGTGGGGGGATCAGCTTCCGTGAGGTCATTCCGGAATGGAAGGGAGCTGTTGGATCCCCACCAGGTGACCGTTACCAAGGGCGGTGGGATTTGGTTCGTCACACCGTTGGTGTCCGTCACGCAGAAGCCAGCGGGTGTGACCGTCGGCTTCTCGTCGACGAAGTAGATCGAGACCGGGGCCCCGGCGTTTTGGGTTTGGCTCTGCGCTGTGGGTATGGCGAGGTTCGGTTCTGCGTGGGCACCCTGTCCGGTGGAGAATTGCGCACAGCTATTCGATGTGGGCACAGGCTGCGGTGCCGTGTACATCACGGTCTGCGTCGAGACGTATTGGGTCGGCTTCGCAGAGGGCCAGGACACCTCGACCACGACGATCAGCGGCACCTCGGGCGCCGTGCCGTTCGTTAGAGTCGTGCAATTGACGCCCGAAGACCCGTACGGGTCGCCAGCGTTCGTGTCGAACATCGGGTAGGTGGCGATCGTGAAGTTGACGCCGTCCTCATTGGTGGCCAGATAGCTCTTGCCATAGAAGTTCGGCGCAGGTGTGGTGTAGGGCCACGTCGGCTGCACCTCCTGCGAGCCCGTGGTGGGCACGAGCATCGTCGCGGATTTACCTCCCGGCGTCGCTTCGTAGTACCAGCAGCCGGAGTTGCTCGGAATCTGCGACAGGTGATTGTTGGGGTCCGACGGCGTGCACGTGGTCGTGCAGTCGATCCCCTCCGACACTGTTCCGTAGCCCTCGTTCTCGGCTTGCTGGAGGGTCTGGGAGGCGATCTCGGAGGCCACGAGCCGGGTCTGGGCGTTACCCGTTGCCGTCGAGGAAGTGACGAGCTCGCTCGACACGAAGGTGACAGAGAGGGCGAGGACGGTGATCGCCACGATGACCTCGACGAGGCTGAAGCCGCTCTCGCCGGGCATCAGCCTCGCGACTAGTGAGCGGCTCCGCGCGCCGACGCGGGCTGGGTACCGCCGTGCTCGCGCGGGGGCGCAGATGCGTTCCACTTTCACCACTCTCAGTGATTAATCACAAACATCACGTGCTAATAGTTATCGGCTCGCCGTTGTGGGATTCTTGAGCAACAGGTCCTATTTTACCGGGGCAATCGACCAATCCCGGGGCGCCTGCACCCGGCCACAGGGGCTGCTCCTGGGCGATCTCACGGCTCTACCAGGATCTTCACGTGCCGGTCGGGCTCTGCCAGAGTCTCGAATGCGCCCGGTACACCAGGGAGGTCGACCGTACCCGTGACCATCGGCGCTACGTCCACCTCGCCCTCGGCCAGCGCCCTGAGGGCACCGGCGAACTCGTCAGGGGTGTACGCCAAGGCGAACTGTACGGACAGCTCCTTGGCGATAGCAAAGAACGGGCTCATCACGTCTGGCTCGATGCAGACACCCACGACTGTGAGGCGAGCCGCAGGAGGCAGGTCGCGAAGCAGTTGCTGGATCATGCCGGGCACTCCGACTGCCTCGAACGCAACGAGGGACCGCCGGCCGTCGAGGCGCCTCCACGCATCCACCACGGGCTCGTCTCCGGGGTCAACCGCGTGGGTGGCGCCCATAGCGAGTGCGACTTCGCGGCGTGACTGCGAGTAGTCCGATGCGACGATCATCTCGACACCGGCCAGACTGAGTGTGGAGACCACTGCCAGCCCGACCGGCCCGCACCCCACGACGACGGCCGCGTCACGTGGCGTGATTCCCGACTTGGCGACGGCATGCATCCCGACAGCCAGGGGCTCGGTCAGCGCAGCAGTCCTCGAGTCGAGCCCGTTTGGCACCTCGAGGACCAAGGGGGCCGCGAGCAGCATCCGCTCGGCGTAGCCCCCCGGGAAGTCGTTGTTGTAGGCGAGCTGGTGGAGACCGGTGGGTGAGAGGAGCACGGGGACGGACACCACCCGCGTACCTGGCGGAGGCCCGACCGTGTCAGGTCCGACTTCGAGCAACTCTCCACAGAACTCGTGACCCATGATGATGTCGCGCGACAGGTCGATATGAGCCCCAGAGAAGGCCGCGGCCGGACCCATCGAAGGAAGCATCTCCTCGGTCATCGCGACCATCGACTCGGCGTGGCGGAGGAAGTGCAGGTCTGACCCACAGATCCCGCACGCCAGGTTCCGCACCAGCACCTGTCCGAGCTCGGGTTGCGGATCGGGCACATCGTCGACCACGAGGCGGCGCTCCCGCATCACACAAGCCCGCACGGACGTAGCGTACATCTGGGATGTTCGGTCGACCTTGGCCCTCGGCCCGTGCCCCGATCAGGACGATGGACACACGACAGTGGCCCCCACCGAAGCGGGGGCCACTGTCATCGGTTTGCTCCGCTCGACTTCGCCAGAGCGGATATTTGGGTCTGCAGGATCAGTTGGCAGTCAGCCCGCTGTAGCTGGTCCCCCAGTTCCCTGCATAAGCCGTTGCGGTGCAGCTGGTCGGCGAGCCGCTGGTCTGCTCGGCGTACCAGGTCCCCGAGTGCATGCCCGCCTGGGTGATCGCAGCGAAGCCCGTCACTGGCTGGTCACCGTTGGTCGTGAGGACCTCCCAGCAGGTCTTCGTCGGGGGACTGTAGGCGGCCAGGATGAGTTCCTGGTCGTCACCCGAGACGAGGACGCTGATTCCTGTCTTCGTGCTGACGGCGCCGGCGCTCCACTGGAACTCAGGTGCAGCCGTCCC
>DATKIB010000019.1:0-44415 GCA_035509915.1 Acidimicrobiales bacterium
GACGGGGGACTCGCGCAGCTTCGGGCTCGTCTCCGCTTGTGCGGAAGCCGCCCGCAAGGCCTGAGCTCAGCGAGCCGAGCGGCAGAGGGGCGCGCCAGAGAGGGAAGAGATGGCGGCGGTCACGGTCGAGCACCTGAGCAAGAGCTACGGCGAGGTCGAGGCCGTGTCGGACGTGAGCTTCGAGGTCGGTCACGGCGAGGTCTTCGCCCTCCTGGGGCCGAACGGGGCGGGCAAGACGACGACCATCGAGATCATCGAGGGCTTCCGCCGACGGGAGCGGGGCCGCGTCGAGGTGCTCGGCTACGACCCGGCCGTGGCGTCCTCGAGCCGCGCGCTGCGAGAGCGCATGGGCGTGGTCCTCCAGGAGCTCGCGGTGGAGCCGTTCCTCTCCGTGCGCCAAGCCCTCACTCGCAACGCCGGCTACTACCCCGCCCCGCGCGCGGTCGAGGAGATCCTCGAGCTCGTGGGCCTCGGGTCCAAGGCGGACGACCGAGTGAAGTCGCTATCGGGGGGCCAGCAGCGACGCCTCGACCTCGGTTTGGGGATCATCGGCAACCCCGAGCTGCTGGTGCTCGACGAGCCGACAACGGGTTTCGACCCGTCCGCTCGCCATGGTGCGTGGGACGTCGTCCGCGCGCTGACCGGGGGAGGCACGACGGTGATCCTCACCACCCACTACATGGACGAGGCCGAAGCGCTAGCCGACCGCGTGGCGGTGATGAACGCGGGGCGGATCGTGGCGGAGGGCACCCCCGAGTCGCTCGGCGGGCGAGACGTTGGCGAGGCGCGGATCCGCTTCAGGATGCCCGCCGGGCGTGCGCTGGCGGACCTGCCTGCACGTGCCACGCTCTCGGACAACGGCATCGTCGAGATCAGGACCGACCACGAGATCGAGGTCCTCGCGGCCCTGACCAACTGGGCACTGAACGAGAAAGCCGAGATCGTCGGTCTCACCGTGGAGCGCCTCACGCTCGAGGACGTCTACCTGCGCCTGACCGGCTATCACCCCGACACCGCCGTTGCCGGCCGGAACGAGGCGCACCGAGACCGGAGCGCGGCGCAGTGACACGAGATCCCCGGGCGCCGACGACACGCGCGCAAGGCGCTCCTAGAGAGCCCACGGAGACACGCGTCGCCACCGGCAGCTTCAGGGGGCTGGCCGACCTCAGGCTCGTCGGCCGGCAGGTCTACTACGAGCAGCTGAACTTCTGGCTGAACCCGATCGGGGCTGTGTTCACCGTGGGCTTCTCGGTCGTCTTCCTGCTCCTGGTCGGCTCGAGCTCGGGTCACTCGCACTCCAAGGCGCTGGCCGGCGGGGAGGTGATCGCGTACTACGTCCCGGGCTTCATCGCCTACGGGGTGATGGCGGCCTGCTTCAACATGCTTGCGATCACGCTGGTCGTGAGGAGGGAGACCGGGCTGCTCAAGCGACTTCGCCTCTCCCCGCTGCCGACGTGGGCGCTGCTGAGCGCCGTCGTCGTCAACTCGACCATCGTCTCGGCCGTGCAGGTGGTGCTCGTGCTCGTGATCGGCAGGTTCGGGTACCACGTCGCCTTTCCGCACGACCCCGCCGCGTTCGTGGTGACGCTGCTCGTGGGCGTCGCCTCGTTCACCGCTGTCGGCATCGCGACGAGCACGTTGATCCCGAACCAGGAGTCGGGGGGGCCGGTCACGAGCATCGTGTTCTTCGTGCTGCTCTTCCTGTCCGGCCTTTGGTACCCGATAGCCCCGGGGTCCGGGCTCGCCAAGTTCTCCTCCTACTTCCCGGTTCGGCACATGATCCTCGCCGTCTACGCCTCGTTCGGCTCCAACCACGGGGCCTCAGCGTGGGCGTGGCACGACATGGGCGTGTTGGCGATATGGGGCGCGGCCGGGGTGGTCGTGGCGGCGAGGCGCTGGAGCTGGGCCCCCCGCCAAGCCAGGCGCGGACGGCAGTCGATCACCGCGCTGGGCTCGATGTACAGGCGCTGGGGTTAGAGGGCCAGCGGCTGGACCTCCACGCCGGGCAACTCCACCACAATCGACCGCCCCGCACGGTGGTCCGCCTGCTCTGCTGAGCGAGGATCCGAGGGATTTCGCCCCGGATGCCACTCCCGGATTGCACCCGGCCGAGCCGGGTCTCCTATCTTTGGCTTTCTTTATCCCATGGCCACGACCTCCACCACCACCTCCTCCACCTCGCCCGCCACCGGCTCCACCGACGTCGACGCGCAGCTATCGGCCGACGACGAGACGGCGCGCGTGGACCCCGCGGGCCGACGCGGCTTCATGTCCGCCTCGAGCCCCTGGCGCCTCGTCGCCCTGAGCATGCTCATGCTCTTCGTGGAGCTGGCGCTCATCCGCTGGACCGCCGCCAACAACGTGCACCTCGCCAACATCACGAACTTCGTTCTGCTGGCGAGCTTCCTCGGGATCGGAGTGGGCTTCCTTCTCGCCCGGTCGCGTCTGGACCTCTTCCGCCTGGCCCCGGTGTCGCTCGCCCTGCTGGTCGGCTTCGTGCTCCTCTTCCCGGTGAAGCTCGTCGCCCTCCACGGACCGAACGAGTTCCAGGGTCTGCCGGGCCACCATCCGGTGTCCCAGTGGTTGAGCCTCCCCGTGATCTTCGTGCTCGTCGCGCTCGTGATGGCGGGTCTCGGGCAGAGCCTGGCGCGGACCTTCTCCCTCTTCAGGCCCCTCGACGCCTACAGGTTCGACATCGTCGGGAGCGTCGCAGGCATAGCACTGTTTTCCGGGCTCTCCTTCGTCGGGCTGCCTCCCATCGCGTGGGGCGCGGTCGCCGCAGCGCTGTTTCTCGTCCTCTTCGGGCGCAAGGCCCGGTGGTGGCAGCTGATAGCGGTGGTCGCCTTCGTGGTGGTGCTCCTGCTCGAGTCGCCCGCGACGGTCGACGTCTGGTCCCCCTACTACAAGATCACCACGAGCCACGTCTCGAGCACGGTTGACGGGCACGTCTACCGGGGCCTGGCCGTCTCCGGCAACAACATCCCCTTCCAGACCCTGTACTCGATCTACACCCTGCACCGGATCGAGTCCTTCTACTTCTTCCCCTACCGCCACGTGAACGCGACCTCGCTGTCGAACGTGCTCGTCATCGGAGCGGGCACCGGCAACGACGTGGGAGTGGCGCTCTCGGAGGGAGCGCGCCACGTCGACGCCGTGGAGATCGACCCCGACCTGGTGAGGCTCGGGCGCGAGCACAATCCCGAGCACGCCTACGAGAACCCGCGGGTGACCGTCCACGTCGACGACGGGCGAGCCTTCATGCAGGGCACCACCCGGAAGTACTCGTTGATCCTCTACGCGCTCCCGGACTCGCTCACCGCGCTGACCGGCCAGTCGGCGCCGGTCGGCCTGGAGAACTATCTGCTCACCACCCAGGCGATCCAGGACGCCAAGGACCACCTGGCCCCGGGCGGGACCTTCGTGATGTACAACTACTACCAGCCGTTCCTGCTCGACCGTTACGCCACCGCGCTCGACGACACCTTCGGTTCGCGCCCGTGCGTCGAGCTCGGCAACACCCTCGCGGGGCGCGAGCAGGCCGTGCTCACCGTCGCTCTCGACGGCAACACCCCCAACTGCTCGAGCTTCTGGAACGGCCAGCGCGACACGCCGGTCCAGGACGACCGCCCGTTTCCCTACCTCCCAACCCCCTCCATCCCGAACTACTACCTGATGGTCGCGGGGCTCATACTCCTGGCCTCGCTGGTCGCGGTGCGGATCGCAGGGGGCAGGCTGAGCAAGATGGCCGAGTTTGCAGACCTGTTCTGGATGGGTGCCGCCTTCCTGTTGCTCGAGTCCAAGAACATCGTCCAATTCGCTCTGCTCTTCGGCACGACCTGGTACGTGAACTCGCTCGTCTTCGCAGGCGTCCTGGTCAGCATCTACGCCGCAGTGGAGACCGCGCGCCACGTCAAGCTCCCGCAGCCGGTGGTCCTCTACGGGGCGCTTCTCGTCGCCCTCGCGGTGTCGTACGTGGTGCCGCAGGCGTCGCTTCTAAACCTGCCGGCGGTGGCGCGCTTCGTCGCGGCAGCGGCACTCGCCTTCGCCCCGGTGTTCCTGGCCAACCTGGTGTTCGCCCAGCGCTTTGCCAAAGTCGCCTCGTCGACTACGGCCTTCGGCGCGAACCTCCTAGGTGCCATCGTCGGCGGCGTGCTCGAGTACCTCTCGCTCGTCACGGGCTTCCGTTTCCTGCTCGTGGTGGTGGCGGCCCTCTACGGGCTGGCCTTCGTGTTCGGGCGGCGCCACCTCGCAGTCGGGTCCTAGTCGCCGGCGGCGCGCCCCCGGCCGGCCGCGTGATCAGGCGACGAGCTCCTCTGCGCCGACGACCGGCTCCATCACCGGCGCCAGCGAGGTCCCGTCCCGGCGCGTGCGCAGGGAGAAGAGGGCGATGAAGAAGGCCGCAGCGGCGAGACCTGCCCCGACCCTGAACGCGGCGCCGTACCCGGTGGTGACGGCGACGGCGCTCGTCACGTGGTGCTGCCCTCTCGTGACCGCAGTTGCCACAGTCACGAGGATCGCCAGCCCGAGCGACCCACCGACCTGCTGACCGGTGTTGAGCAGCGCGGAGGCCAGCCCGGCCTCGTGGCGCGGCACGCCGGCAACGGCGGAGAGCGTGAGGGGCACGAACGCCGTCCCCATCGACACGGCGACGAGCAGGGCCGGCCCGAGCACGCCTTCGAGGTACCCGCTGTGAACGGAGATTCTCGAGATCCATACGAGGGCGCCGGTCGTCACGAGCGGACCGATCGTCATCGGGAGGCGGGTGCCGATCCTGCCGACGACCCGCGACATGATTCCTGCCATCACGACGATCCCCACGGTGAGAGGAAGGAACGCTAGGCCGGCTTTGAGGGGGCTGTAACCGAGGATGTTCTGCACGTACTGGGTCAGGAAGAAGAACAGCGAGAACATCGCAGCGCCGAGGGTCAGCATGATCGCGTACGCACCCGAGCGGTTGCGGTTCGCGAAGATCTTCAACGGCATGAGAGCGTGCTCGCTTCGCGCCTCGATGCCCACGAATGCGACGAGCAGACAGACCGAGAGGGCGAGAGGGACGATCGTCCCTGCGTTCGCCCAACCGTTCGATGCGGCGTGCGCCAGCGAGTAGACGAGGCTGGTCATGCCGCCGCTCACCGTGAGCGCGCCCGGCAGGTCGAGGCGACCCGACTGGCGGCCGGTCTCACCGAGGACGCGCGGAGCGGCGAAGGCGACGAGCAACCCGATCGGCACGTTCACGAACAGCACCCAGCGCCACGAAGCGAGGTCCGTCAGGATCCCGCCTAGGAGCAGGCCGAGCGCGCCACCCCCGCCGGACATGGCCGCGTACACCCCCATCGCACGATTGCGCTGGGGTCCCTCGGGAAACGTGTCGGCGATGAGGGACAAGGCGGTCGGGGCGGCGATCGCCCCGCCGATCCCCTGGAGGACCCGCGCTGCGATCAGCCATGCCTGGTCGGTGGCCAGGCCGCCGAGGAACGATGCCGCCGTGAACAGCAGCACGCCCGTGACGAACATCCTGCGCCGGCCGAAGAGGTCGCCGGTCCGGCCGCCGAGCAGGAGCAGGCCGCCGAATGCGAGCGCGTAGCCGGTGATGACCCACTCGAGGTTGACCGAGGAGAAGTGCAGCTGGCGCTGGATGGAGGGGAGCGCCACGTTGACGATCGTGGCGTCGAGCACGACCATCAGCTGCGCGGCGGAGATGATGGCGAGCGCGAGGCCCAGGTTGCGGTGCGAGGGGCCGACGTCCTCGGGAGGCCGTGCGCTCGTGGGGGAGCCGTGGCGCCCTCCGGCGTCCTGGGTCTCCGTGATTGCGGCCGAAGCGATCGCGTCGGCGGTGGTGGTACCGGAAACGGGCATGCGCCTCAGTCTCCCAGATTAGTTGAGTGTTGTCAACCCTTGAGCTTTAGTAACTTCAATCGGTCGAACCCGCTAGGCTCAACCGGCGGGACCGGGCGCTGATTCCCGCTCGGAGGAACTGTGCCCCGGAGGAGGCGAAATGGAGAGGTATGGTCCAGAGCGTGGTGCGTAGGCTCCAGGGCGCGACCGGCAGGACCGGCAAGCGGCTCGCCTCCACGTCCTCCGAGAAGCGCGGCGAGGGCCGCGCGGAGCCCCCCGCGCGGCGAGCGTGGCACAGCATCGTCGAGCTGTTCCTCTTCAGTCCCGACGTCCACGAACGGATGCAGCAGATGTGCGACGGGACCGGGTTCACCCCGGGCCTGGTGAAGGCCCTGCTTTCGCCCGTACTCGAGTCGGACGCGCCAGTGCCTATGCGCGACCTCGCCGGCGAGTGGCACTGTGACCCTTCCTACGTGACGATGCAGGTGAGGGAGCTCGAGCAACGCGGCCTGGCCGAGAGGCGTTTCAACCCCGAGGACCACCGCTTCAAGACCGTCGCGCTGACCGAGAAGGGCGTGAAGATGCGCTCGCAGCTCATGGACCGCCTTCTCCAGCCGCCCTCGTTCTTCGGCGAGCTGACCACCGCCGAGCAGCGCCAGCTTCGCGACCTGCTCCAGAAGCTGGTGACGGGCTCGCGCCGCGGCGCCTCCGAGGCTCCTGCCGTGAGCAGTCACAGCGCCTGACTCGCCGCTTCCGGGCTACGAGGGTCCGGTAAGCACCTCGATCTCGCTCGGGTCGAGTTTCAGTCCGGCGGCGGCGACGTTCTCGTCGAGGTGAGCCAGCGAGCCCGTCCCGGGGATCGGCAGGACTACCGGGGAGCGTGCCAGCAGCCACGCGAGCATGACCTGTGTGGATGTCGCCCCATGCGCGGCGGCGATCTCCTGGACCGCGCCGTGACCTTGGCGATCCAAAATCGGGGCCCAGGGCAGGAACGCGAGGTGCTCCTTCTCACACAGATCCAGCATTGCCTCCGATGTCCGATCCGAGACGTTGTAACGATTCTGAACCGAGACCACCGGCGCCACGCTCCGCGCCCGCCGGAGCTCATCCTCGGTAACGTTGCACACGCCGACGTGCCGGACCATGCCCTCCTCCTTCATTCTGAGGATCTCGCCGATCGATTCCTCGATCGGGACCTTCGGGTCTGGACGATGGAATTGGTAGAGCGCGATCGTCTCCACCTTGAGCCGCCGCATGCTGCCTTCGCATGCCTCTCGTAGGTGCTCGGGCCTCCCGTCGGGCGTCCACTGGTTGCGCCCGGGCCGCAGCAGGCCGCCCTTCGTTGCGATCACGAGATCTTCGGGGTAGGGATACAGGGCCTCGGCGACCAGGTTCTCCGACACCTCCGGTCCATAGGAGTCGGCCGTGTCGATGAAGTTCACTCCTAGCGCAACTGCTCGCCGGAGCACGGCCTTGGCCACCTCGCGGTCGGGTGGGTCGCCGATGATGCCCTTGCCGGTGATCCGCATCGCCCCGTAGCCGAGACGGTTCACCCTGAGGTCACCGCCGATCTCGATGGTCCCTGCTCCGGCGGCTGTAGAGCTTGAATTGTTCATATAAGGACCCTAGAGCGGTGCTCGTCTCGTCGTCGCTCTCCGAGCACTAAAAGAAGTGAGAGCGTCTCGAGAAGGAGCTCAGGGTGCCCGCATGCTGGCCGCGCCGGCAGTCGCGACGTCGCCCGGGTAGCTGCGCATGGCCTTGAAGAGGAAGAAGACGCTCGCGCTGAGCGGCAGCAGCATGATGATGAACGTGTAGCGGAGCCCCGATGCTCCCCCACCGAAGAGGTGGTCGGACATGACCCCGAACAGCAGGGGCGCGAGTGCTTGGGCCATCGTCCTGAGGAAGGTGCGGATGCCCTCGGCCCGGCCCCAGAGCATCGCCGGCATGATGTCGAGCCTGGCCGCGTCGATCGGGGGGTTTTGGGCCGAAAGGGCGGCGGCCGCGAAGACCAGGTAGGGCAGCGACGTGACGATGCTGTTGCTCAGGATGGCGGGGATGAACAGCAGCACCGTGAGCGTCGCAGCGACGGCCGCGACGATGAGTCGGGCCCGAAGCCTCCCGGCCTTGAGCCAGCGATCGCTCGCCGGGCCCGAGATCATCACCCCGACGGCCGCTCCGGCCCCCACCACCAGCATGAGGAGGTTGGCGAGTGCAGCGTTGACGTGGTCCACATCCCGGACGAACTCGACTCCGAAGGTCTGAACCCCCGCCAGGAAGAAGTAGCCGCATGCGCCTGAGATGATCAGCGCCACGTTGGTGCGAACCGCGAGCACGTAGCGCGTGGCCGACACGAGGCCCATGCCCTTGCGGCGCGCCCGCGCCACCAGAGCCGGGTCCGGCGCGACCCCGCTCTGCATGGCCAGGCGCTGGGCGTCGGTGATCTGTGGCGGCTCCGGCACGCTGGCGGCCGGTGGCCCCGTGCCAGCGCTCGCGTACGGGCGATCGAGCCCCTGGCGAGGAGACGGGTCGTAAGTGGTGCCTACGACCCTGTTCACTTTCTCGGGGTCCACTTTCTCGGGGTCGACCACCTCGGGCTCCAGCGCACCCGAGCCCCCGCGCCGGGGTTCTGGGAGCCTGAACACCGCCCACGCAAGGGGGAACGCCGGGAGGGCGAGGATCACGAACGCGGCCTGCCACGAGAGCGCGGCGATGTCCCCCGTGAACGCGAACCCCACGCCCGCACCGACGAGCTCTCCGGTGAGGATGTAGCTGTAGACCTTCCCCCTCTCACCGCCCGGGAAGTAGTCGCCGACGAGGGATGCCACGACAGGTCCTGCGACGGCTGTCACCGCTCCGAGGAACAGGCGAGTGGTGAGCAGCCCGCCAAAGGTGTGGGCGGTCGCGCTCCAGAGCATCGCGGCTCCCCAGATCACGATGGCGAACGAGAGCGTCCACGTGCGCCGGACGCGGTCCGCGAGCACGCCGAACGGGATGGCGGCAACCGCGCCAACGATCGAGTTGACCGCCACGAGGAGGCCGATGTCGGCGTTGCCGATGTGGAAGTAGTTGCGCAGCGACGTGGCCGCCGCCCCCACGGTGGCGGCATCCGCGCTCGACAGGGCGAGCACACATGCAAGGACGACGATGACCCTGGCGCGCTTGGGCCCACCGAGCAGGACGGTCAGACGGTGCGCGCCCGCGGCTGCAGCGTGCGCGGCGAAGCGCGAGGCGGACTGGAGCGCGGGCTGGCGCGGAGCGAAGCGGGAGGGCCGGCGTTGTCCGTAGGGCGGCGGCCCGTACGGCGGCGGTGGTGGGGGAGGCGGATCCTCGTACGGCTCCACCACCCAAGCTTGGCCCGTGAAGTCGCGGGTGACGAGTCACTGCGGTCGAGCCCTCCGCCCACGACGTGACCAGGGGATGTTTTCTAGATCAGAAGCGCTGCCAGTAGGTGCCGTCCAGCATCTCCGCGAGGCTCGCTCTGTGCAGGATCAGGTCGTCGGGGTCCTCGGGCATCGCGATCTCCCCGAACAGCACCTGCCTGCGGGCGGTCCTGCTCATGACCACGGCCAGGCGCGTGGCCGCGTAGAGCGTGTAGAAGCCGAGGTCGCGCGGCTCGTGCCCGGTCAGGGACTCGTAGTAGGAAGCCACGTCGTCGACGTGCATAAACCTGCCCATGCCGTCGAGACCCGCCGAGATCGCGATGTCGTCCAGGAACCGGTGCATGTAGACCATCCACCCGATATCGATCTCGGGCGGCCCCAGGCCCGACATCTCCCAGTCGAGGACGGCGACCGGCTCGAAGTCGCGGAACATCATGTTTCCGATCCGGGCGTCTCCCCAGCTGACCATCGCTTCCGGCTCTTCCTCCGGCCATTGGTCGTGTAGTCGCCGCAAGGCCCGCTCGATCAGGGGGGACCGCACCCCGTCAGACGAGACCCATTCGTAGTAGGCCTCGGTGTCGGCGACGTGACGCCGCAGTGCGCTCTCCCCCGGACGATCGGCCTCCAGGAACGAGACGTCGGCGCCAGAGAGGTCCATGGTGTGGATCTGCGCGAGGACACCCACCGCGGCCTCCTGGAGACGCCGCCGGTCGGAGTCGTGCGCCTCCGACAACCACGACCCGAACGGATACGGCATGACGTCGGGAGGCACCTCGCCGTCCACGCGTTCCATCACGAAGAACTGGGCCCCGAGCGGCGCCTCGTCGGGCTCGTACCAGAACGTGGCGGGCACCGGCACATCGGAGTGCTCCTTCACCAGGCGCATGACGCGGAACTGGCGGCCCAGGTCGTAGACGGGGAACACCGGTGCGGCTTCGGGGTCGGGACTCAGCCGGGCAGCGAGATGCATCGTGCTTCGGGACCCGTTCTCGGTGAAATGGACGTCGAAGAGGAGCGTCTCGCTCGACATCCCGTTGGACTCCGGCACCACGAGAGCCGGAACCTCGGCATCGGGCAGCTTTCCCCGCAGCCACTCCACCAGTCGGCGGCGGAGCTCGTCGCGGTCACGCGTGGAGGTCCTCATCTGGGGACGCTCGCCGGGCTCCGGGTCGACGGGGCCGGCGGGGGCGGCGGGTTCGGGTATGGCGGGTGCCTCGCTCACGGCTGACTCACGGCGATACCGATCCCCAGTCCGTGAAGCCCGACGGCGCGTGGCGGCCGAAGGTGCCGTGCTCGAACATCCCCCAGCCTTCGGCGCCTTCGCAGGTAGCGAGCGCGACATGGTCGACGACGCTGTACGGGACCCGCCCGGCGACGGCGGGGTCGGAGAGGTCGACGTCCACTCGTTCGGCGAATCCTCGCCCCCTCCAGGCGCCGTGCGACCAGTCCGGGTCCCCTCCGTAGCCGGGTCCGCAGTTGAGCGCCACCATCGCAAGCGTGGACACGTCGACTTGGATCCGCTTGCCGCCCGACCCGAGCCTGATGACGGCCCCGGTCGGGTGCCTGGTCCCCGGGCGGTAGCTGACCTCGATCTCGGGCCAGCCGAGCTGCTCGGGCGGCTTCGAGGAGGCAGCCGGCCAGACGCGCACGGCGTCGTTCAACGTGCGCGTACCGTCCCCGTCCTCCTGGGCGATGACCAGGATGGCGAAGTCCTCGAAGCGCAGCGGCACGTACGTCCACCAGAACCCGAACCCCTCGGCCGGTTCCGCCGCCTGCCGCCCGGGGGGCTCCGCCTCGCCGACCGGGCGAATGCCCCAGGAACGGTCCCGCGTCCCCACCCACCGGTCGGCTGTCACTGACAACTCATCGCCGTCCAGCTGCATGGTCCCCGACCAGGTGCCCACCTGGGCGAAGCGCGCAGCGTCGAGGATCACGCGGCCTCCTTGGCGCATCACGTGCCGCGGCTCCTCGACTGCGGGGTACGAGCCGGTCCACGACATGTCGAAGCAGATCCCGTGCTCCTGCGCGTCGCAGACCACTCGGACGCGCTCGAGCGGCTCTATGACTTCTATCCGGTACGGTCCCACCTCCTGGATCGACCTGTCGTCGCCGAGCGCGTCGGAGAGACGCAACGTGCATTGGCGGGTGCCGCGAGCGATCGTCGCGTAGGCGTCGATGACTCCCAGGTTCGGGTACACGCCGAGGCCGGTGACGAAGAAGACGTCCCCAGTGCGGTCGTGGGCGTTGAAGTAGCAGCGGTCGTAGCAGTTGCGGTCGCTCGTCGCCATGTGGCGGATCGACAGCGGCACCTGGTGGACCGGGAACTCGTCGAGGGGTACCGGCACCTCGCGTCGCCCAGATCTCAGAGGTCGGGAAGGCCGAGGTCGAGGTTGGGGACGCTCTGGCCGCCGTCGACCTCCATGACCTTGCCGGTCACGTAGGAGCCCGCGTCGGAGCAGAGGTAGACGACCGCCGCAGCGATGTCCTCGGGATCGCCTATCCGGCGCATCGGTGTCGACTGCTCCATGGCGCTTCGGAGGTTTTGGTCGGTCAGCACTACCTCCAGCGCGGAGGTCGCCGCCGCGCCGACCGCGATGGCGTTCACGCGGACCCGAGGGGCGAGATCGGCGGCCGCGAGGCGCGTGTAGTGCGCCAGAGCCGCCTTGGCGGTGCCGTAGGCCAGGAACCCGCGCCCGGAGAGGTGCCCCATCGCCGAGGTGATGTTCACGATGGACCCTCCGTCACCTTCGAGCATGATCGGCACCGCGGCGCGAGTGAGCGCATGGGCGGTCGAGACGTTGAAGTGGAACGCCCTCTCCAGGAAACCCGGAGATGTGTCCAACAACGGCCGGGGCATCGTCCCGCCGACGTTGTTGACGACGACGTCGAGGCGCCCGAGCTCTTTCTTCGCCACGCCGGCGAGCGCGGACACCGCGTCCAGGTCGTCGAGGTTGGCCGTGACGACAATCGCTCGTCGCCCCGCTGCCTCCACACCCTTGGCGACCTGGCGCAGCTGCTCCTCGGTACGCGACGAGACGACGACGTCGCATCCCGCTTCAGCGAGTGCGAGCGCGCACGCAGCACCGATACCACGACCGGCGCCAGTCACCACAGCCGACCGGCCTGCCAACCGGAAGCGGTCCAGGATCATCTGCCCCTCCGTGTCCCTCCGTCGCACGTGCGCTCAGGCGGTCACCCGCCTTGCCCTCTGCAAGTGAGAGTAGCAGTGCAATATGAAACCTGTTCTAATCAACTGAGTGTCCGGGGAGCTGCGATTCGCGACCGCACCTGGCCGGTGGGTGATCGCCGCCACCGTGCTCGGCTCGGGGATCTCCGTGATCGACTCGACGGTCGTGGGCATCGCCCTGCCGTCGATCGGCAGGGGGTTCCACACCTCGCTCGGCCCGCTGCAGTGGGTCGTCACCGGCTACACGCTGACGCTCGGCGCGTTCCTGCTCCTCGGGGGATCTCTCGGGGACCGCTACGGCCGCAAGCGCATCTTCATGATCGGCACCGCGTGGTTCGCGTTGGCGTCGGTGCTCTGCGGCATCGCCCCCGACGCCGGGCTGCTCATCGCCACCAGGTGCCTCCAGGGGATCGGGGGTGCTCTGCTCACGCCGGGGAGCCTCGCCATCCTCCAGGCCTCGTTCACCGCTGAGGACCGGGGGCGCGCGATCGGAGCATGGTCGGGCCTGGGCGGGCTGGCCGCGGCAGCCGGGCCGGTCCTCGGCGGCTACCTCGTGACTGCGGCGTCCTGGCGTTGGATCTTCTTCATCAACCTGCCCGTTGCGGCGTTCGTGCTGGTAGTGAGCTCCAGGCACGTGCCCGAGTCGCGCGACCCGTCGAGCGCGCGCGGCGTGGACCCAGCCGGCGCCGTCCTCGGGGTGCTTGCTCTGGCGGGTCTCACGTACCTGTTCATCGAGGGCTCGGCCGACGGTTGGACGAAACCCTTGGTGCTGGTCTCGGCGGTCATAGGCGTGCTGTCCGCAGTGTCCTTCCTAGCAGTAGAGCGCTCGCGCCGGGATCCGATGCTCCCCCTCGAGATCTTCGGCAACCGCCAATTCAGCGCAACCAACGGAGTCACCTTCGTGGTCTACGCCGCTCTCGGGGGAGCGTTCTTCCTCGTCCCCATCGAGCTCCAGGTGGCGTCGCGCTACTCGCCGCTCGACTCGGGGCTCTCGCTCGTGCCGATCACGGTGATCATGCTCGTCTTCTCGGCTCGGTCGGGCCGCCTGGCAAGCCGCATCGGCCCGCGCCTTCAGATGAGCGCCGGCCCGCTAGTGGTCGCAGCGGGTCTCGCACTGCTCGAGAGGGCGGCATCGGGCAGCAACTACTTCGAGTACGTGCTGCCGGCCGTCCTCGTGTTCGGCAGCGGCCTGGCGATCACCGTCGCCCCCCTCACCGCCACAGCGATGGAGTCCGCCCCCCCGGAGCACGCGGGGATCGCCTCGGCTGTCAACAACGACGTCGCGCGCGTGGCAGGCCTGATGGCGGTGGCGATCCTGCCGTGGTTGGCCGGCATCACGGGCCGCAGCTACCTCCACCCCGCCGAATTGTCGTCCGGGTTCAGGGCCGCGGTCCTGATATCGGCTGCCATGTGCGCGGCGGGAGGCTGCCTCGCCGCCCTCGCGATCAGAAACCCCCAACACCTCGTGGCGGCGGCGACGGCGACGGCGGGCACCCCGGGTGAGCCGCTGCGAGTCGCAGGTGCCGACGGCGAGCCCTTGCCCGAGTGTCATTACTGCGCGATCGATGGTCCACCTCTGAGCCGCGGCTCGTGAGAACCGTCCGGCCATGGTCCTCCTCGGGACGAGGCAACCCACGTAGCCTGTTGTAGTGGCAGTGTTCGAGACCCTCACGTTCCGGCTGAAACCCGAGACGGACGAAGTGGAGTTCCGCCTCGCCGACCGCGCGGTGCAGGGCGACTTCGTACGCGACATTCCCGGGTTCGTCCAGCGCACCACCTGCCGGAGCCGGGACTGGGAATGGTTCGTCGTCACGGTATGGGAGACCGAGCACGAAGCCGACAAGGCCAAGCACCTGGGGGAGAGCTCCCGGGTCATGGAGAAGTTCTTCAGCTTCATCGACCGCGAAAGCTCGACGGCGAAGAGGTACACGTCCCTCGACTGAGTCAGCGTACAGAAGGCGCTAGTGCGAAGAGGGGAGTCCGAGCTTTCGGTGGTCCCAGGAGACCACCCTCTCGACATCGAGCCTCACCACCACGCGCTTGTGCAGCATCAGCTCGACCATGGGGCGCAGCTCCTCGCTGTAGCTACCGTAATACCGCTCGAAGAGGTTCACCCCGAGCTCCCACATGCGTTCGGAGTCCTCGATGATCTCGGCTTTCCCGACTAGCTCAACCCCCCGCAGCTCCTCGTAGTAGTCGCCGTCCTCGGCCATGCAAGTCATCCGGGGATCGCGGCGCAGGTTCTGAACCTTCTGCGACTTGGCCTTGGTCTCGAACGCCAAGGCCCCTTCGAGGAACCCGTACCACATCGCGATCGCGTGGATGGACCCGTCGTGGTTGATCGAACACAGGGTCACGGGCCGCCGCTCCCGGAGGAATGCGTCGACCTCCTCCGAGGTCATCTTTATCTGCGAACGCTGGTTGACCCCGTGCCCCATCGGCTGCTGCAGTTCCTGTGTCATCGTTCCCTCGGCGTGAAGGCGCAGGGCAGGTGTTTGATGCCGTTTATGAAGTTCGAGCGCAGGCGGTCGGGCTCGGCTGTGGCGTGGATGTCCGGGACGCGGCTGAACAGCTCTCTGAACATCACGGTGATCTCGCGCCGCGCAAGGTGGGCGCCGAGGCAGAAGTGAGGACCAGCGGCTCCAAAACCCACGTGTGGGTTCGGAGAGCGAAGGACGTCGAATCGTTGCGGTGATTCGAATATCGACTCGTCGCGGTTGGCCGAGTTGTAGAACAAGATGACCTTGTCGCCCTCCGAGAGCTCGTGGCCCGAGAGCTGCGTCGGGCGGGTGACCGTCCGGCGCATGTAGATGACCGGTGTCGCCCAGCGCACGATCTCCTCCACCGCCGTCGGCGCAACCTGCTCGAAGTCCGCCGCCCACGTGGCGCGTTGGTCGGGGTGCTGGTCCAGAGCCCACAGCCCGTGGCTGATCGCGTTGCGGGTGGTCTCGTTGCCCGCCACGAGCAAGAGGATGAAGAAGGATGCGAGCTCGTCGTGGGTGAGGGACTCGCCGTCGACGTTGGCTTGCATCAGGTCGGAGGTCAGGTCGTCGGTCGGGTGGTCGGTGCGAAACGCCGCCAGCTCCTGCATCAGCTGGGCGAGGTCGCGGCCAGCGCCGAGGAACGCGAGCAGCGGGTCCTCGCCTTCGGGGACGTACTCGGGGTCGCCCATGCTCAAGATGATGTTGGACCTGCTGAAGACCACGTCGTAGTCGCTCTCCGGCACTCCCATCATGTCGCATATGACCTTGAGGGGGAGCCGGGCGGCGATCTCGGTCACGAAGTCGCACTCGCCGCGCTCGATCACGTGGTCGAGGATCTGGTCGGCGACGCTCTGGATGCTGTCCTCGACGCTCTTGACCATCCGCGGGTTGAACGCGGCGGACACGATTCGCCGCAGGCGCGAGTGGCGAGGGTCGTCCATGTTGATCATGGATCCGAAGAACTCGAGGAACTCGCTGGGCAAGTCCACGATGGTGGTGCCCGATTGCCCCGAGCAGTAGAGCTCGGGGTGGCGGCTTATCTCCGTGACGTCCGCGTGTCGTGTGATGGCGTAGTAGCCGGGCCCGGGCGGTACGGGAATAGCAGACTCGACGTCGAATTCGGGCTCGCGGAAGAAGGCGATCGGGCGCTCGGCTCGCAGCATCGCGAAAGCCGCCTCGCGCACCTCCAAGGGCTCGGTCCAGAACTCGAGATCGGAGAGGTCGACGTCCTCGGCGCCGAGAGCGGTTGGGGCTTTCATGGCGACCCTCCTGTTCGGTTGCTCCTAGACCTTCGCCCTGTCCCCGAAGGCGGTAATGCGCTCGTCCTTCACATCCTCGCGCCGGCGCAGGGCCGAGCGCAGTTCCTCGCACAGGCGTTTCGCCTCGAGCGCGTCGGTCTCGCTGCATTCCTCGGAGGAGTAGCCGGCTCGTTGAGCGAGGAGTACGAGCTGCGAGTACGTGTCGAAGACGCCCCGCCCGGTGTCAGGTTCGTAGCGCTCGCTCAGCCGCTCGACGTGCTCCTCGACGGTCTCTGAGGGCTGCCGGCCCACCCCGGCCCTCCGAAGCGAGCGCGACGCCCGTTCGAAGCGCGCGAGGACGCGCGTGCCCGGGTCCGGCGAGCGTGCGCCGGCCCGACGGGACCGCCAGCTGCCGCCTGAGGATGCTCCTGGTGGTCCGCTGCTTCTCTGCGTTCGCCGGTGCCTGCGGGCGAACCCGACGAGGACGAGGAGAGCGACCATCGCCAGTCCGGCTCCGCCCCAAGCCACGACCCGCGAGCCGCCGAGACCCGACGCCGGCGTGCCGCCGGCGGAGCGGGTGCCTCCGGCGGGCACGGAGGAGACCGAGCGCGGCTGGGTGGCGGCACCGGCTGCGCCGTTGCCGCCCGAGGAGGGGCCCGCGCTACCGGAGAGCACTCCCACCCCCTCGGTCGCTCCCGGCGCGGGGGGAGTCGGCTCGAACGAGACCCACCCGTTGGTAGGTCCGAGGTACACCTCGGGCCACACGTGGGCGTCTGCGCCCGTGACCCTGTAGGTGACTTCGTCGGCGCTCCCGCTCCTCTGGCCCTGGGTGCTCGAGCCCACGAGGGTGCCGGTCGTGAATCCGACGGCGAGCCTCGTCGGCAGTCCGAGCGAGCGCGCCATCACCGCGTAGGCCCCGGCGAACTGCTGGCAGAAGCCGGCCCGCGTGACGAACAAGAACGAGGACAGCGGGTCCTCGCCCGGCACCGTGGGCGGGTCGAGCGTGTAGCGGAAATTCCCGCCGTCGAACCAGCGCGCGAGCGCTTCGGCCTCGGCCAATGCCCCGGTGGCGCCCGAGGTCACCTGTCGGGCGACCTCGGACACGCCAATCGGGAGCGACCCGGGCAGCACCAGGTAGGGCGCAAGCTCGGCGGAGGGCGGAGCGGCCGACGTTCCCGAAGAAGCCTGTGCGCCCTGTGTGCTCTGGCCGCCCTGGGCTCCCGGCAAGACGGGCGTCGTCGCCTCGGCGCTGTAGCGGAACCCTGCACGCGTCGCGCGGCCGCTTCCGGGCGACGCGGTACCGACGCGGACCGCGCCTATCGCCGGGTCGAATGCTGCGCCTGTACCCGACACGGAGACCGTCGTAGGCGGAACCGGCAGGAGGGCTCCCCCGAGCCCCTCGAGCGACACCTCGGTGAGGTAGGTAGAAGTCGCCTGCGGCTCGGGCAGCACCGGGAGCGTGCCTCCGCCGGGAGCCGGCGTCAGCCCCGACCCTGGCGAACCCGGCGAGCCGGTCGAGCCGATCTGAGCAGTCGCCGGGTCCGCGACCCACTGCGCGCCGGTGAAGGTGGTGAGCGTGGCGAGCTGCCAGTACGTGGGCAACCTGCTCCTGGCCACGAACATCACCTGCTGCGAGCGTCCCGAGAGGACTCCCTGCAGATCGTCCACGAGCGCGATCGCACCCACCGTCCCCGCGCCCTGTGCCCCTGAGGTGCCTCGCGTGGGCGCGCCCCGGGAGCTTGCGCCGGCTGCTCCCTTTCCCTTCGCCCCATTGGCACCATCAGCGGACGCCGTCCCGCTCGCGCTGCCCGATCCGCCACCCGCCGGGCTTCCGGCGCGGGCCTGTGGGCCGGGGGACCCTTGGGCGCCCGGGCCGCGCCCGCCGGCGCCTCGTGCGCCTGCGACCGCGGGGCCGCCGTTCGAGTGGAACGGGAGCGCGTCGAGCTGCATGGCGGAGAGAGCGGGGCCGGCGGTCAGTGCGATGAGGACGGCGAGCGTCGCGGTCGCGGCCGCCGCGGTCACGCCCGAGCCTGGCGGCGGGGCTGGGCCGCCGGTGGCGACGACCCGGTGCCGCCAGCCATTGGAGGAGCTGTCCCTCTGTGACGGACGGTCGGCCAACGCGAGGAACGCCCCGGCTGTCGCGAGGTAGGCGACGGTTCCCTGCACCCGGTCGAATCCCGAGCTCAACAGGGCGCTGTAGGCGAACAGGCCGAAGGTCGGGACGAGCGCCACGAGCGCCGTGCCCGAACGCCGGGGCCGGGCGAGCGACCATCCCCAGAGGGTGCGCGCGACCACGGACACGAGGCCCGCTCCGGCCATGATGCACAGCACCACTCCCGAGGTCGCGGGGAGCGGGGTGGGGTGGGACCTGATGACCGCTCCGGCCTGATCGAAACGCCGGAGAAGGTCGTGCACGGTCGAGGCGGTCGGCACCCCGAGGCGGGTCGCGAAGGGCACCGATACCCAGGCCGTCACGAGCCCGACCGCGAAGGCTCCCGCCAGAGCGGCGAGCGGCCTGAGCAAACGCAGCCGGGATTGGCGTTGCACCAGCGCCACGACGGCCTGCCCGGCCACCACCGTGGCGCAGACCGACAGGAGGGAGCTCGCGGCGAGCGGCGAGGTGGTGAGGCGCAGGAGACCCAGCCCCGAGGCGAGCGCCACCGCCAGGAGGGCGAGCTCTGCCGGCCACCGCCCGCCAGGCCGGCTCGCGCGCTCGACGGGACCTCGGCGCGGGCGGCTCATCCGACCACCAGTCTCCTCGCACCCTCGGCGGCCGGCCCGGCCAGGGCGCTTCGCGCCCCGTCGCTCGTGGACACCAGCACCGTCTCGGTCGCGCCAAGGGCGGAGGTGGCCCACACCGGCGCGTCCTTCGTCCCTGCTCCGTGGAGCAATCCGGGGCGCAGCGACGACGGTGCGGAGACCCTCGCGGGCCCGAGCACCGCCAAGGCGCACAGCAGGATGCGGCAGGCGTCGGCCCCCGGCGTGATCTCGAGGCGCTCGCCCGAGCTCGTGCACAACTCGACGGCGTTGCCCGCCTCGAGCGCCTCGAGCCCTGCTCCTGCCGCGCACGACACGACCTGCTCGAGCCGGTCCTCACCCGAGCCGTAGCTCGACGGCCTCAGGTCGACGAGCAACGTGACCCTGCCGGAGGCCGGCTCCACGAAGTCGCGCACGGCGAGCTCACCGGACCGCGCGAACGCCGGCCAGTGCAGCCGCGTGATCCTGTCGCCCTCCACGTAGGGCCGCAGCGCGCGGAACTCGTAGCCACTCGACGCTTGCTGCCCCGACGCCTGCTGCACTGGCGCCGCGGGCTCGCGTTCACCTCCGGCGCGCCGAGCGCGCTCGCCGGGCCCCGCGGGAGGCCGAAGGGCCGCCACCGCAGGCCGCTGTGGAAGCGGGCCCACGATCA
This sequence comes from Acidimicrobiales bacterium, assembly GCA_035509915.1. Classification (GTDB taxonomy): domain Bacteria; phylum Actinomycetota; class Acidimicrobiia; order Acidimicrobiales; family UBA8190; genus Bog-564. The sequence continues at coordinate 19,533 of DATKIB010000019.1, forward strand.
CGTGCGTCGGCGGCCCGGTCGCCACCCTCCACGCCAGTGCCCGCAACGGGTCCTCGCACCACACCCCGAGCGGACTCAGTCCGAGCAGCCCTCGGGAGCTGGTGGGCACGGGAACGTCGACACGCACCTCCTCGCCGGAGCGCAAGCCCGGGAGCCGAACCGGGTTGCCGATGCGCTTCGGCTCGCGCAGGAGCAGGCGGAGGCTGCGCACTGCGCCTGCTACCGGCTCGGAGTTGCGAGCGCGCCCGGCGCCGAGCCCGGGCAGCGACCGGCTCCAATGGAGGGCGGGGTCCTCGACCTCGACGGGCGGCGTCGCGTGAAGTCCCACGTTCGTCACGATCAGCTCGGCTGTGGCGCGCTGGCCGACGACGAGGTCCACGACGGGCAGGCGCAGCGCGATCTCTAGCGAGCCGCGAGCCGCCATGGCTCTCGAGGCGAGCGCCACCGCCCCGAGGACGAGGACGACGGCGAAGGAGATCGCGACGAGGACGAACTCCTCGACCCCGTAGGCGGCGCCGGCTATCGCGACTGCGACGGCGCCCACCACGAGAGTCAGACCTCGAAAAGTGAGCACCGTGCGGGCTCCGTGCCGGGCGCCTGTCCGACTCAGCGGGCAGGACCGACCGGCACCACGAGACGCGAGAGAACCTCGTGGACGGTCGCCGACGCCGTCACTCCGGCGAGGTCCGCCGCGGCGTGCACCACGAGACGATGCCCCAGGACGGGCTCCGCCACGAGCTTCACGTCGTCGGGTGAGACGTACCGCAGGCCCCGCGCGACCGCCACGGTGGACGAGGCTCTGAGCAGCGCCAGCCCCGCTCGAGGTGAGGCTCCGACCGACACGTCGGGGTGAGAGCGGGTGGCATGGACGATGTCGAGCATGTACCTGCGGACCTCAGGCGCCACGTGCACCTGGGCGGCAGCGGAGCGAAAGGCTTCGACGAAGCCCGGGTCGCCGACGGGCGCCAGCGCCTCGGGGGAGGGCCGGTCCCGCTCACCGGCGAGCAGGTCGTCCTCCGCTTCGGGTTCGGGGTAGCCGAGCTCGAGGCGGATCAGGAAGCGGTCGCGCTGGCTCTGGGGCAGAGGGAACGTGCCCGCCGCGTCGTACGGGTTCTGGGTGGCGAGCACCATGAACGGCCTCGGCAGAGGGTGGCTGGTGCCGTCCACGCTCACCTGCCGCTCCTCCATGGCCTCGAGGAGAGCGGACTGTGCTTTCGGAGAGGCGCGGTTGAGCTCGTCGGCCAGCAGGACGTTGGTGAAGACCGGCCCCGGCCGGAAGACGAGGTGCCCGCTGTCTCGATCGAGCACCACCGCGCCGGTGACGTCGGCCGGCAGAAGGTCGGCGGTGAACTGGACGCGCCCGAACCCGAGCCCGAGCGACCTCGCGAGCGCCTTGGCGAGCGTGGTCTTTCCCACCCCCGGGTGGTCCTCGACGAGCAGGTGACCCTCGGCCACGAGGCAGCAGATCGCCAGGCGGACCGTCAGGTCCTTGCCCACGTACGCCCGCCGGACGGAGTCGACGACAGCTTCGAAGGTGCCAGCCAGTCCCGCGAGGTCGTGTGCGGGCGCTGTGTCGCCTTGCGCCGAAGACGCTGTGCCGCTCGCGGTCAGAGGCCCGCCCGCACGCAGGGATGTCACCGGGCGAGCCTATGCCCGCCCCAGGTTCTCAGCTCTGCGGGGTGACGGACGAGGTGTCCGCCGCACCTTCGCCGGCGCTCGAGCTCGAGCTCTGCGGTTGGGCCACGAATTCCCAGGTGCCCTGCGCGCAGTCGGCCGGCGTCCTCGCCTCGACGACGTAGACGCCGCTCGCTCCTGAGGACGAGTACACCGGCAGGGGCGGGCCGGACTCGAGGCACGTGAAGGCCGGGTCGTTGGTCTGGAAGTTGGTGAGCAGCCCTACCGAGCTCGAGTTGACCACCGGCGCCATGGCGGACGCGACGAGGTTGAGCGTCACCGTCTGCTGGTCCCAGGTGCCGGTGTACTTGTAGGCCGACGGCGTCACCGTCGTCGTGGTGGTGGTCGTGGTCGTCGAACCCGGTGACTGTCCGTTCTGCCCGGCCGGTTGAGACGAGGGGCTTGTGGTGGAGGTCGGAGCAGCAGGAGCGCCGGGCTGGCCCGGGCTCGCCGGTGCCTGGGTCTGGCCGTCGGGGGGCGGGGAGGGTGAGAAGTTCTTCACCACCGGCGAGTCGCCCAGCAGCGCAGCCATCATCGAGTGGTTGTTGCCGTCCATGCCGAGGGCCCACACTCCCAGCCCGGCGATGTGATAGCTGTTCGCCAGCTGGGCCTTCAGGGCGAGGGACGTGGCGTCGTCGAACCACGTCTGGTACCACTGCGTGCCCACCTGGTACGAGGTCCACGGGGTCTGGGTGGCCGGGTCCCAGTAGACAGGGTGGCCCGCGGCGCCGATCTGCGAGTAGCTGACTGGGGTGGCCGGCCCCGTGGCGGCGTCGCCCTGAGCGGGACCGGCCGTGGGCCAGTCGTACCCGTAGTACGGCACGCCGAGGATCACCTTCGAGGCCGGCACGACAGATGTGTACTGCTCCAGCGCGTCGAGATCGTTGAACCCAGGCCCGGTCAGGGCTGCGGTGGGCGAAGGGGTCGCCGGAGCGCCCATGTCGTATCCCATGACGAAGAACGCGTCCACGCTCGGCGCCAACCCGCCGACGTCGTAGAAGCCCTCCGGGTCACCGGCCGAGGAGCCGTAGGTGTCCATCGTCACCTGCCAGTGCGGGTCCGCTTTGCGGAGGGTGGTCGACACCTCCGATATCAGGCGGTCCAGACCAGCCTGGTCCTGGCTTCCCTGGCCCTCGAAGTCGAAGTTGACCCCGTCCATGTTCTTCGCTCCGAGCAGGCTGACCAGCGAAGAGCCAAGGGTGGCGGGGGCATCGGGATTCGAGGTGAGCGCGTCGAGGGTCGGCTGGTCGAAGCAGCTTGCGGTGAGCACCACGCGGTCCCCGGCCTCGTGAGCACGGGTGATGAGGTCGGCGAGGTCCTGACTCTCGTAGCCGTCCCAACCCGCCCCCGAGCGCGAGATGGAACCGTCGGCGTTCACGTCCACGCTGAAGTAGGCGAGGGTGGTGAGGTCGCGCAGGTCGAAGCCCGAGGAGTCGGGAAGCGTCCAGTAAGGGGCGAAGCCGAATATCTCGTGGGACTGGAGCGCCGGAGCGCCGGCGAGAGACGGCGGTGCCGGCGCGGGCACGGAGGTTGCGGCCGGGAGGTCGATCTTCGAGCCGTACTCGTGCGCCATGCGCGACATGATCGAGCCGCCCGATGACGGTCCGGCAGCGTTGGCCGTGCCCCCTATGGCGCCGGTTCCCGCGAGAACGCCTCCTCCGATCAGCGCGAGCGCCCCCAGGCCGGCGCCGATCGGCTCGAGACGCTCGCGCAACGAGACGTAGCGCCAGTTGCGTACCGTCACGAAGGGCCGCAGCAGCCTCGCCCGTAGGCGGGGGACCACTCCGGTGGGTAGAGCCGCAGTGCCGAGCACCGCCCAGGCCGGAAGGGTGCCGGGCATCGCGCGGGGCCGGGGGGCCGCCCGCCGCGGAGAAGCGATCCGGGTCTGCGGGGGCACGTGGTCGAGGTCGCGCAGTCGTTCGCACGCAGAGGGTGCGTGGCGCTCGAGGGCGGAGCGCAGCGCCACCAGCTCCCGGTCGGGGCAGACGAAGAGGTGCCGGCCGTCATCCACCTTCACCTCGACGAGCCGGAGGGTCTCCTCCCCGAGACCCGGCATGGAGGTGCCGGCACCGATCTCGAGCACATGGTCCCAGGACCAGCTCCTCACAGTCCTGCCGTCCTGTCCCATGACACCGAGGCCGCGGCTGGTGGCACGCAGCCCGATCCCCGGAACCAGGACCTGTCCGTAGGCACGGCGCGTGAGCAGCTGCCATGCCGATAGGTCGGCGGCGGGGACGGGGCGTGGCGGGCGGGCCCTCGTGAGAAGTGGCGGCCTCAACGGCATCGTCGGCTCCCCACCCTAGAGGCTGAAGCGCCACCGGACGGATACCTCCGCCGAAACCTGTGTACGGCAATCATGTGGGTACCATCGAGGGTGGCTTCCTCTGGGAGCCGGGAGCGAGGCCGTCCGTTGATCTTCGTCGAAGTGCTCAGGCTCCTGCTGGTGGTAGCAGGTGTGATCGGTGGTCTCCACGTCGGAGACGACCTGGGCAAGAACACCACGGCTCCCGTCGTCGGCATCACCCTGGGCGCCTTGGTCGCCTACGTGATCGGCGGGGTGCTCGGTAGGCTGCTGCGCCGCGGGATGAGCCGCGGGGTGAGCGGTCTGCGCCGGATGCCGGCGAGCGAGGTCTTCGCAGGGTCGGTCGTCGGTACGACCGGCCTGCTCGTCGGGCTCGTAGCCGGGCTCCCACTCATCGCGCTGGTGCACTCGAGCATCGACTACCCCTTGGTGGCGGCCTTCGCGTGGGTGCTCTGCGCGTTCGGGATCCAGCTGGGGGTGTCGAAGGGCCGCGAGATCGTGAGGGCCGCGGGGCTCTCGCATCTCGTCGACCGGCCGTCAGAGCCACCGTCGCAGTGGGCCTTCGTAGTCGACACCTCGGCCGTCCTCGACCGCCACCTGCTCGTGCTCGGCAGGTCGGGACTGCTCACCGGAGGGATCGTGCTGCCCCGCTTCGTCGTCGACGAGGTGCGCACTCTCGCCGAGAGCCCGGATCCCGTGTCCTCGCGCCGTGCGCGCCGTGGACTGGAGGCGCTCGAGGCTCTTCGCCAGAACGGCGTGGATGTCCGCATCAGCGAGGAGGAGGTTCCGCAGTTCGAGGACACCGCCGAGCGCGCGCTCGAGCTGGCGCGCAGGCTCAACGTGCGGATAGCGACGTGCTCCTCCGACCTGGCGAGGCGAGCGGACTCCGAGGGAGTGGAGGCGGTGGACCTGCGCCGGCTGCCCGCGGAGCTCACCCCGGACCACCAGGCGGGTGAGCACCTCGTGGTGGACCTCGTGAAAGAAGGCCGCCAGCCCCGCCAAGCCGTGGGGTACCTGCCCGACGGCGACATGGTCGTGGTCAACGACGCCTCGCACCTCGTGGGCCGCTCGCAGATCGAGGTCGTGGTGTCCTCCTCGCGCCAGACGAGCCAGGGACTGCTCGTCTTCGCGCACCTGTCCGCAGGCGGCCCCTCGGCCCTCGAGAGCGACGCCGAAACGGGGTAGCGGTCGGCCTATCGGCGCACGTTCTGTGCGGTCTTCACGTCTATGCGGCCTTCACGGCGCCGACGAGCTTGACGAGAGTGTCCTTCGCGTCGCCGAAGAGCATGGTCGTCTTCTCGTTGTAGAGCAGCTCGTTGTCGATACCGGCGAAACCCGGCCGCATGGAGCGCTTCAAGAAGACGACATTGGCCGCCTCGTCCGCGTGGATGATCGGCATCCCGTAGATCGGGCTCCCCGGCGTGTCCTGAGCCGCCGGGTTGACGGTGTCGTTGGCACCGACCACGAGCGCGACGTCGGTGGTGGGAAGCTCCCCGTTGGCCTGGTCCATCTCCTCGAGCTCGTCGTACGGGACGTTGGCCTCCGCGAGCAGCACGTTCATGTGGCCGGGCATCCGCCCCGCGACCGGGTGTATGGCGTAGTACACCTCCACACCCCGAGCCTCGAGCGCGTCCGCCAGCTCGCGCGCCGCGTGCTGTCCCTGTGCCACAGCTAGCCCGTACCCGGGGATGATGGCGACCCTGCGCGCGTAGGCGAGGAGGACGCCCACGTCCTCCGGGGTACCGGTCCGGACCGAACGCGCGTCGGCACCCTCGGCGCCACCGCGTGCGGTGATCACAGAGCCGAACGCGCTGAAGAGGATGTTGGGCAGCGAGCGCCCCATCGCCGAGCTCATCGCTCGGGTGAGAAGGGTGCCGGAGGCCCCCACGAGCGTTCCCGCGACGATGAGCAGGTTGCTGTCGAGCGTGAACCCGGAGGCTGCGACCGCCAAACCCGTGAAGGCGTTGAGCAGGGAGATGAGCACCGGTACGTCTGCGCCACCGATTGGCAGCACGAAGATGACGCCGAGCACCAGCGAGAGCAACAGGACCACCACGAGCACCGCGGTGTTGGCGGTGACGATCGTGACCAGCAGGAGCGTCAGGATCGCGAGCCCGACCATCGCGTTGATCGGCTGCTGCGCGGGGTAGGTGATGGGCCTTCCCGTCATGAGCTCCTGAAGCTTGGCGAAGGCTATGCCGCTGCCCGCGAACGACACGGAGCCGACGAGGACCCCGAAGAGGATCTCGCAGATCTTGTACACGGCTATCGAGCCGTGCCCGAGCGCGATGAACTCGGTCACCGAGATGAGGGCGGCGGCACCGCCTCCGACCCCGTTGAAGACGGCGACCATCTGCGGCATCGCCGTCATCTTCACCAGGCGCGCGGCCGGAGCGCCGAGGGCAGCTCCGATCGCGATGGCGACCACGATGAGCACAAGGTTGCGCGTGTTGCCGTACACGGCGGGGAGCGAGAAGGTCCAGCCGACGGCGAGGAGCATGCCCAGTGCGCCCAGCTGGTTGCCTCGCCGCGCGTGCCTGGGGGAGCTGAGGCCGATGAGGGCGAATACGAACCCGACTATGGCGACGAGATAGACGAGGTCGGTCGCCGTGGCCCTGCTCATCGCGCCTCCTAGGCCCCGGGCCGCGTGGCGCCGTCAGCCGGGGAGGCGCCGTCTGCTCCAGCAGCTCCGTCGGGCCTGCCGGCGCGGGGCGCGCCCGACCGCTCGGTGGGCTTGGCCTTGAACATCTCGAGCATCCGGTCGGTGACCACGAAGCCGCCGACGACGTTCAAGGTGGCGAGCACCACGGCGAGGAAGCCAAGGGTGAGCTGAGCCGCGCCGTGCGCCTGGCCCAGCACGAGCATCGTCCCCACGAGGACTATCCCGTGGATCGCGTTGCTGCCCGACATGAGCGGTGTGTGGAGGATGCTCGGGACCTTGGAGACGACCTCGTAGCCGACGAAAGCGGCCAGCACGAAGATCGTGACGAAGCCCATGATCCCCGGGCCGCCGGCCGCAGCGATCACGACACGTCCTCCTTCTCCTCAGCTCCGGCCTCCCCGAGCAGTTGCCGTATCTGCTCGTTGATGGCCGACCCCTCCCGAAGCACGCAGCTCCCCGCCACGACCTCGTCCTCGAAATCGGGACGGAGGACGCCGTCCGTGACGATCAGCCCAAGGAAGTTGGCCACGTTGCGGGAGTAGAGGAAGCTCGCGTGCGTCGGCATCTGCGAGGGCGGGTTCGCCATCCCGTAGACCATGACACCGCCGCTGTCGATCTCCTCTCCGGGTTCGGACAGCTCGCAGTTGCCGCCCGAGTCCGCCGCCATGTCGACCAGCACCGACCCGTGTGCCATCCGCCCGACCATCTCTGCGGTCACGAGGACGGGAGCCTTTCGTCCTGGCACGGCGGCCGTGGTGATGACCACGTCCGACGCGGCGACCTCGTTGCCGATGAGCTCGCGCTGGCGGGCGAGGAACTCCTCCGACTGGGCCCTGGCGTAGCCGCCTTCGCCCTCCTGGGACTCGAGCTCCAGCTCCACGAAGCTCGCGCCGAGCGACTGCACCTCTTCCTTGGCGGCGCTTCTCACGTCGTAAGCGCGTACCTGCGCCCCGAGCCGGCGGGCGGTGGCGATCGCCTGCAGGCCAGCCACTCCCGCTCCGAGCACGAGCACCTTGGCGGGGGGCACCGTCCCGGCCGCGGTCATGAACATCGGGAAGAACTTGGGGAGCCGCACGGCCGCCGCGAGGGTGGACAGGTATCCCGAGACGGTCGCCTGGGACGACAGGGCGTCCATCGACTGGGCCCGGCTGATGCGGGGCACGAGGTCGAGGCTGAACGCAGTGGCGCGCCTCTCGGCTAGGGCGGTCACCGAGTCGAGCTGCGCGGCCGGCTGGAGGAAGCTCACGACGGTCACCCCGACGGGGAGGTGCCGGGCCTCTTCGGGGGAAGGAGCGTTGACCTTGGCGACCACCTCGGCCCCCTCCAGCAGAGCCGCCAGGTCGCCCACGACCTCGGCACCTCGGTCGCTGTAGACGGAGTCGGAGAAGTTGGCGGCAGAGCCCGCCCCGGCCTGGACGAAGACCTCCACCCCGGAGCCGGACAACCGGCCGGCCACCTCGGGGACCACGGCCACGCGTCGCTCGCCTGGCCGCGTCTCGGTGGGCACGGCCAGTTTCACGAGTCGTTATCAGAGCACGTGGACCTTGGAGGGCTCCAGTTGGGTGCCGTCGGCGCTCGTCACCACAACGTTTCGGGAAGACTGCACGCTGTCGACTGAGGCACCTGCGGCTGCACCCGGGGCGGTCTGCCCCGGCGCCGGCAGCGAGAAGACGGTGCGGGGCTCGGCGTTCGCCATCGCGTGGGCGTCGTCGGAGGGGAGGGGGTGGGCGAAGTAATAGCCCTGTCCCACCTCGGCCCCGAGCTCGCGGAGGATCACCACCTGCTCGGCGGTCTCCACACCTTCGGCCACCGTGCTTATCCCGAGGGACTGGCTGACCCGGATGATGGACTGGGCGATGGCCCTGTTGACGCCCTCGGACGCCTCGAGCGCCGAGATGAACTCACGGTCGATCTTCGCCGTGTCGATGGCGAAGCTTCTCAGGTTCCCGAGCGTCGACCAGCTGATCCCCACGTTGTCGACCGCAAGGTGCACGCCGAGCCGGGTCAACGCGTGAAGGTCGTCTGAGGCGAGCCCGTCGGCGATGGTCGCCTCCTTGACCTCCACGGTCAGGCGGTCGGGGTTGAGCCCCGAGTCCCTGAGAGCGTCGGACGCCGAGATGGACATCCGGCGCTGGCGGAGCTGGGTGGGCGAGCCGTTCACCGCCACCTGCACTGCCGAGGGCCAGCCCGCCGCCTGGCGGCAGGCTTCGGAGAGCACCCAGGCGTTGAGGGTGCCGATGTAGCCGGTCTTCTCCGCCCACGGGAGGAGCACGTCGGGGGCGATCAGCCCTCTCTTCGGGTGCTCCCATCGCACGAGCGCCTCGAAGCCGAGCAGGCGCCCCGAGATCAGGTCGACGGCCGGCTGGAACTGCAGCACGGGGTGGCCCTCGAGGACGGAGTCGTCACGAGGTGGCATCTCGGCCTCTCGAAGCGCCGCGACGATGCAACAGATTTTGCCTCGTTCGTAAGGGCACGAACTCTTTATCGGCCTCCCAGGCACGAGCCTTGAGGACTCTCCGTGGCAATCCGGGCTCGGCAGCCGCCTTCACTTGCGCTCTCGTTCCAACGCGGTGAGGTAGGCCGGCCACTCGCCCCCCCCGTGGGCCTCGATGGCCGCCCCCGTGACGTACGCGGAGAGCGGAGATGAGAGGAAGAGACAGATCCCCGCCACGTCGGCGGGAGTGCCCATCCGCTTGAGCGGCACGGTGGCGGCGACCGCCCGCAGTCCCGCCTCCCCGCCGTAGTGCTCGTCCGCCGATTCGGTCGCCAGGAGCCCGCCCACCACGCAGTTCACCCGCACCTTCGGGGCCCACTCCACGGCCAGCGTCCGCGTCAGGTTGATCAACCCGGCCTTGGCGGCCGCGTAGGCCGCGCTGCCGGGAGAAGGCCGCAACCCCGAGACGCTCGCGATGTTGATCACGCACCCGCCGGCTTCCTGGGCTTGCATGACCGCGTAGGCGGCCTGCGCGCAATAGAAAGGTGCGAGGAGGTTGAGCGCCACGACCGAGGACACGAACCTCGGCGACGCCTCGGCCGAGGGGACCGAGGGGGAGCCCCCGGCGTTGTTGACGAGGACGTCGAGGTGCCCGAATCGCTCGACGGCGTTGCGCACGACCGCTGCGGCCTTCTCGGCGTCTCGCACGTCTGCCTTGAAGAACACCGCCCTGCGGTCCGAGGCCGAGGGAAGGCGCTCGGTGGCAGGCTCGTTGCGCCCGCATACGAGCACGTCGGCCCCTGCCCGGAGATACGCCTCGGCGATCGCGCGCCCGACCCCCCGAGATCCTCCGGTCACCACCGCCACCTGACCCGTGAAGTCGAGGGGATCGCGTGAGCTGTCCCGGGCGTCCGCGGCTTTGCCAGCCTCGCGACCCTCGCCGCTGCGTGTGGCGCTCATGGCGAGCAGCAACTTACCGGAGCCCCCAGCCTTCTCTGCGGGCCTTCTCTCCGGAGCCCGCCTTCTCTCGGGAGCGCGCCGGCTTCTCTTGGGGCCGGGCGCGGCGCTGGCCTATCCTGCTCACGCTTCCTGACGGTGCATCAGAAACCGCCGCCACCCACCCGAGCTACTCCAGGAGCGAGCCTGTGGGGATCGACATCTACCGGCGTGCGCCGGGGACCTCCGAAGTCGTGATCGACGTCCCACCGGTCAACGCGCTCGACGTCGCCTCGTGGTTCGCCCTGGCCGAGGCGCTGACATCCGCCGGTCGCGACCCAGAGGTGTGCGTGGTGGTCCTGCGCGCGGAAGGACGCGGGTTTTGCGCCGGCGTGGACATAAAGGAGATCGCGTCGGGCGGCGAGACCGCACTCGTCGGGGTCAACCGCGGGTGCGCCGCGGCTTTCGCCGCGGTGTACGAGTGCGAGGTGCCGGTGATAGCGGCCGTGCAGGGCTTCTGCCTCGGCGGGGGGATCGGGCTGGTGGGCAACGCCGACATCGTGGTCGCCTCCGAGGACGCGACCTTCGGCCTCCCCGAGGTGGACCGGGGCGCCCTCGGCGCGGCCACCCACCTGGCGAGGCTGGTGCCCCAGCATCGCATGCGGCAGATGGTCTACACGGCGGTCCCGGCCACGGCGGCGGAGCTGCACGGCTACGGGTCGGTGTCGCAGGTGGTCGCGCGCGAGCAGCTCCTCGACGCCGCGTACGCCCTGGCATCGGAGATCGCCTCCAAGAGCCCGACGATCCTGCGCCGCGCCAAGGAGTCCTTGAACGGGATCGACCCGGTGGACGTGAGGCGCAGCTATCGCTTCGAGCAGGGCTTCACCTACGAGCTGCAGCTGTCCGGTGTCGCGGACGAGCAACGGGCCGCCTTCGTGGAGAAGCGACCACCGGACACCTCGAAGTGAGCCCATGACGGACAAGCGCGCCGCGCTCGACGACATGGTCGGCGAGCTGCGAAGCGGGATGACGATCGGATTCGGGGGCTGGGGTTCGCGCCGCAAGCCGATGGCGGCCGTGCGGGCGATCCTGCGCTCTCGAATCGACGACCTGACCGTGGTCTCCTACGGGGGACCCGACGTCGGTCTCCTCTGCGCGCTGGAGAGGGTGCGCAAGGTCGTCTACGGCTTCGTCACCCTCGACTCGATCGCGCTCGACCCCCACTTCCGCCGGGCCCGCCAGGAAGGGCGCATCGAGGCGATGGAGGTCGACGAGGGGATGCTCTACCTGGGCCTCCTGGCCGCCGCGCAGCGCGTCCCGTTCCTCCCGACGCGCGCCGGGCTCGGTTCGGACGTGATGCGCGTGAATCCCGAGCTGCGCACCGTCACCTCGCCCTACGCCGACGGCGAGGAGCTCGTGGCGATGCCGGCGCTCGAGCTCGACGCCGCGTTCGTGCACGTCAACCGCTCGGACACCAACGGCAACGGCCAGGTGCTCGGCCCCGACCCCTTCTTCGACGACCTCTTCCTCGGAGCGGCGAAGCGCCGCTTCGTGACCGCGGAGCGCGTCGTGCACCCCGGCGCCCTACTCGACGAGGGGCCCCTCCAGAGCGTCACGATCACGAGGCTCATGACCGATGCGGTCGCGCAGTGTCCCGGCGGGGCCCACTTCACCTCGTGCCCTCCGGACTACGCACGCGACGAGCCCTTCCAGAGCTCGTATGCCAAGTCGGCGGCGGACCCCGACGCGTGGGCGTCGTTCGTGGCGGAATACATAGACGTCGACGAAGAGGGCTACCGGGCCGCCGTACGCGAGGGTCCTTCGCGAGCGGCCCGGCGGTCGCCGGAGCCGTCTCCGGGGAGCGCTCGGTGAGCTCCTCGGTAGCCTACGACGAGGCGGGGCTCACCAGGGCGGAGGTGTGCGTCGTGGCGTGCGCCGAGGCGTGGCGAGGCGACGGCGAGGTGCTGGCGAGCCCTTTCGGCACGATCCCGTCGGCAGGAGCACGCCTCGCCCGGCTCACCTTCGAGCCCGACCTGGTCCTCACCGACGGGGAGGCGGCGCTCATGGCCAACACCCCTGCCATCTCCGCGGATCGCGACGAGCTCGTGCTCGAGGCATGGCTCCCCTACAGAAAGGTGTTCGACCTGCTGTGGTCGGGGCGGCGGCACGTGATGATGATGGCCACACAAGTCGACCGCTACGGCAACCAGAACATAAGCGCGATCGGCGACTGGGCGAGGCCGAGGACTCAGCTCATAGGAGTCCGGGGGGCGCCCGGCAACACCGTCAACCACACGACGAGCTACTGGGTCCCGGCGCACTCGCCGCGCGCCTTCGTCGAGCACGTGGACGTGGTGTGCGGGGTCGGCTACGACAGGGCATCGGCCGCAGGGCCCTCTGCGCTGCGCTATCACGACGTGCGGGTCGTCGTCTCGAACCTGGCGGTGATGGACTTCGAAACTCCGGACCACGCGATGCGGCTTCGCTCCGTCCACCCCGGCGTGAGCGTCGAAGAGGTCCGGGCCGCCACGGGTTTCGAGCTGGTGCTGCCCGAAGACGTGCCAACGACCCGGCTGCCGACCGACGAGGAGCTGCTGCTGCTTCGCGAGCAGATCGACCCAGAAGGCCGGCGCGAGGCGGAGGTCGGCTCGTGAGCGGTGGTCCGGAGCCGCACAGGGCGCTTCGGACGCGCCTGTGCGAGCTCGTCGGGATCAGGTACCCGATCGTCCAGACCGGGATGGGCTGGGTCGCGGGCCCGCGGCTGGTGGCGGCGACGGCCGAGGCGGGCGGGCTCGGGATCCTCGCCTCTGCGACCATGAGCCTTGAAGAGCTCGAGAAGGCGATCGCCGAGGTCCGGTCGCGCACCGGCGCGCCGTTCGGGGTGAACCTGCGCACCGACGCGGCCGACGTCGACCGACGCGTGGAGCTGCTGGTGCGCTCGGAGGTGAAGGTGGCGAGCTTCGCCCAGGCGCCGCGCGCGGACCTGGTCCGGCGGCTGTCGGAAGCAGGAGTCGTGGTCGTGCCCACCGTGGGGGCGAGGCGCCACGCCGAGAAGGTGGCCGAGTGGCACGTGCACGGGGTGATAGCCCAGGGGGCAGAGGGGGGCGGGCACACCGGCCAGGTCCCGACGAGCCTCCTGGTCCCCGAGGTCGTGGACGCGGTCGGGGAGCGGGTCGCGGTGATCGCGGCGGGCGGTTTCTGCGACGGGCGCGGCCTGGTCGCCGCCCTGGCGTGGGGAGCCTCGGGGATCGCGATGGGCACGAGGTTCCTCCTCACGAAGGAGAGCACGGTGCCGGACGAGGTGAAGCGCGTCTATCTCGGTACGCCGGTCACCGGAACAGTGGTGACCACACGCGTCGACGGAGCGCCCCAGCGTGTGATCAGGACGGCGCTCGTGGAGCACCTCGAAGGCGCGGGTCGCATCGGCGTCCTGCCGCGCGCCTTGCGCAACGCCTTGGGCTTCAGGCGTCAGACTGGCGCCTCGTTGTCGGCCCTGCTGAGCGAGGGCCGCGCCATGCGCGAGCACGACGAGCTCACCTGGGCGCAGGTGTTGATGGCGGCCAACGCGCCGATGATGACGAGGGCCGCGCTGGTGGAGGGGCGAACCGACGTGGGAGTCCTGCCGACGGGGCAGGTCGTGGGGAGGATCGACGAGCTCCCGACGGTGGCGGAGGTGATGGACGGCGTCGTCTCGGAGGCAAATGCCGTGCTCGAGCGCCTGTGCTCTTGATGAACAGCTAGCCGAGGCGCTCGATGATGGTCGCGTTGGCCTGGCCGCCGCCCTCGCACATCGTCTGGAGCCCGTAACGGCCTCCGGTGCGCTCCAGCTCGTTGAGCAGGGTGGCGAGGATGCGGGCCCCCGAGCAGCCCGTCGGGTGACCGATCGCTATGGCCCCTCCGTTCGGGTTGACCCTGCCCATGTCCGGGTGCAGCTCCTTCTGCCACGCGAGCACGACCGAGGCGAACGCCTCGTTGATCTCGACGACGCTCATGTCCTCGAGGCGGAGCTTCGCCTTTTCGAGCACCACCCGGGTGGCGGGGATCGGGGCGGTCAGCATGATCACGGGGTCGTTCGCCGCAACCGCGAAGGTGTGGAACCTCGCCCTCGGCCTGAGCCCGAGCGATACCGCCTTCTCCTCGCTCATCACGAGCACAGCCGCCGCACCGTCGGAGATCTGGGACGAGGTACCCGCGGTCACGAGCCCTCCCTCCACGAACGCCGGCGGCAGCCCGGCCAGCTTTTCGATGCTGGTGTCGCGCCGGACTCCCTCGTCGAAGTCGAGCAGCTCGCCCCGGTCCGCCTTCTCGCCCGCCTGCGCGCCGTGCGGTGATTCGACTGGGATCGGCACGATCTCCGACTCGAAGCGTCCCTCGTCCTGGGCGAGGGCAGCGCGCCTGTGCGACTCGAGCGCGAGCTCGTCCATCTCTTCGCGCCCGATCTTCCAGCGACGTGCGATCTCCTCCGCGCACAGCCCTTGGTGGATGAAGTCGAAGCGAGCGTGGACGGTAGGGCCGTAGGCCTCGCCGGGGCCCGGGTCGGTGGTCGACCCGATCGGCACCCGGCTCATCGACTCGATGCCCGCGCCGATCACCACGTCCATCGCGCCCGCCATCACCGCCTGTGCGGCGAAGTGGACCGCTTGCTGCGCCGATCCGCACTGACGGTCGACGGTGGTGCCGGGGACGGTGTCCGGGAACCCGGCCGCGAGCGCCGCGTTGCGCCCGATGTTCATCGCCTGCTCGCCCACGGTCATCGTGCACCCCATGACCACGTCCTCGACGATCGCGGGGTCGAGGTCGTTGCGCTCCACGAGCGCTCGCAGGGGCGCAGCCGCCAGGTCCACGGGGTGCCAGCCCGAGAGCCTGCCGCCGCGCCGTCCGACCGGGGTGCGTACTGCGTCGACGATCACGGCGCTCGGCATGGGCTCATCCTAAGGCGCCCGTGCAGACCACATGTTGCCCGGGGCGTGGGGGTGTGCCAGATTCCGCCAGGTGGAGCTGCGGTTCACCGAGCAAGAGGAGCAGTTTCGCACCGAGGCGCGCGCGTGGCTGGAGTCGCACGTGCCCAGTGCTCGCAGAGGCGACGGGCCGCTGCGTTCTTTGGACACCCGAGAGGGCTTCGAGGCTCACCGCGCATGGGAGCGCGAGATGTACGACGCGCGATGGTCGGTGGTGTCGTGGCCCGAGGAGTTCGGCGGACGTGGCGCCGGCCTGGTCGAATGGCTGATCTTCGAGGAGGAGTACTACCGCGCACGCGCTCCCGTGCGAGTCAACCAAAACGGGATCTTTCTCCTCGGGCCCACCTTGCTCGAGTTCGGCACCGACGAGCAGAAGGCCCGATACCTGTCGGCGATGGCGTCCGGCGAGGAGATCTGGTGCCAGGGCTGGTCGGAGCCCGACGCGGGCAGCGACCTCGCGTCGATCCGCAGCCGCGCAGAGCACCGCCCTGACGGTGCGAGCGGGAGAGATGAGTGGGTCCTGAACGGCCAGAAGACATGGTGCAGCCGAGGTGCCTTCGCGGACTGGATCTTCGCGTTGTTCCGCACCGATCCCGATGCTCAGCGACACCGGGGTCTGACGTACTTCCTCGTGCCGATGGACGCACCGGGGGTCACTGTGCGACCCATCGCCCAGCTCGACGGCGAGACGGGATTCGCGGAGGTCTTCTTCTCCGACGTCCGGGTGCCGGAGGACCAGGTGCTCGGGGCCGTGGGCAGTGGCTGGGAGGTGGCCATGGCCACTGCCGGCTCAGAGCGCGGGCTCAGCTTGCGCAGCCCCGCCCGTTACACGGAGGCCGCGGCCCGCCTCGTGGACCTCTACCGCCGGCGCGCTGCATCGGATCCATCGGCGGCAGCGCGCGCCGCCGACGCTGTCGCTCGTGCTCTGATCGACACCGAGTCGTACAAGCTGCACACCTACTGGACGGCGACACGCGTCCTCGAAGGGGGGAACATCGGGCCGGAGGCCTCCCTCAACAAGGTCTTCTGGTCCGAGGCCGATCTCGCCCTCCAAACCGCCGCCCTCGAGCTGCTGGGCGAGGAGGCTCACCTTCTCGACGCCGACGGCCGGCCCGGTGAGTGGCTGGACGGCTTCCTGTTCGCCCTCGCAGGGCCGATCTACGCGGGCACCAACGAGATCCAGCGCAACGTGATCGCCGAGCGAGTTCTGGGTCTGCCTCGCGGCTGATGCGTTTCTCCTTCGACGAGCGACAGGAAGAGTTCCGTGCGCAATTGCGCGCCTTCGCCGAGAAGCGCTGCACTCCCGCGCACGTGAGAGAGGCATGGGTCTCGGAGCTCGGGTGGTCGCCGGCGCGCTGGGAGGCGTTGGCCGAGCTCGGGGTCACCGCAGTCACCGTGCCGGAGCCCTACGGCGGGCTCGGGCTCGGGATGGTGGACCTGGTGCTCCTGCTCGAGGAGGCGGGTAGGGCCTGCCTTCCCGAACCCCTCGTCGAGACCGCCGCGATCGGTGTGCCGGCGCTGTCAGGCGCGCCCGGGGCGCGCGCCGAGGAGCTTCGCCTCGACTGGCTTCCGCGGATTGCGGCCGGCGAGTCGGTGCTCGCAGTGGGGCTCTCGTCCATGAGCGCCGTGCCCTGCGCGGTCGGAACCCACCTCCTGCTCCTCGAGCACCGAACCGGGGACCGCGTCGAGCTGCACGCGCTGCGGGCGGACGAGGTGCACCAGAGCGTGCGAGCCAGCATCGACGGCACGCGAAGGCTCTCGGTGATCGAGTGGCAGCCGGCGCCTGAGACTCTCGTCGTCGCGGGGCACGAGGCCGAGGTCGTCCTCGCCGGCATCGGCCAACGGGCGGCGATGGGCACCGGGGCGGTGCTCCTCGGGGTTGCGGACAAGCTCGTCGACATGGCCGCGAAGTACGCGATGGAGCGCGTGCAGTTCGAAAGGCCCATCGGGTCGTACCAGGCGGTGAAGCATCTTCTCGCGAACGCGCTCGTGCGCCTCGAGTTCGCCCGGCCGGTCGTCTACCGCGCCGCGTGGGCGATCGACTCGGGCGACCCGGTCGCCGCGATCGGCTCGTCGATGGCGAAGGCGCAGGCATCCGAGGCCGCTCTGTCGGCGGCGCGAGCTGCGCTCCAGGTCCACGGGGCCATCGGTTACACCTGGGAGCACGACCTGCACCTGTGGATGAAGCGCGCCTGGGTCCTCGCCGCGGCCTGGGGGGACGCCTCCTCCCACCGGGCAAGGGTGCTCGAGGCGGCGGTGGCCGGCACGGCCTGAGCCCGTGGGAGCTTGTCGCTCGGCTCTAGCTCAGGAGCCCCCGCCGTAGACGTGGATGATGTTGCCGAGCACGACCTCGCTCGGCGTGCCCTGGATCCCGGGTCCTCCCGAGCCGACGGTCTGGTCGTATGCGTTCCACACGTTGCCGTTGGCGTGATCGGAGATGTACTCCATGAGGTGCCCGTTGGAGCCTTCGGCGTAGATGTGGATGAGGTTCTGTGCGCCGTCGTAGACCCCGCTCGGGGTGGCCACTATGGGGCCGCCGCCTCCTGCGTAGACGCTCAGGTCGTAGGCGTTCCACACGTTGCCGTCGGCGTGGTCGGACACGTACTCGATCATGTGCCCGTTGGAGCCCTCGACGTACGTGTGGATGAGACCCTGAGCCGCGTCGTAGACGGCTGCGGGGCCACCCGAGATCGGGCTGCCGCCTCCTGAGTAGGAGCTCAGGTCGTAGGCGTTCCACACGTTGCCGTGGGCGTGGTCGGACACGTACTCCGTTAGGTGCCCGTTGGAGCCCTCGACGTAGGTGTGGATCAGGTTCTGTGCGCCGTCGTAGACCGCCCTCGGTGTACCGGCGACAGGAGATCCCCCGCCTGCGTAACCGCTCACGTCGTATGCGTTCCACGGCCGGGCGTTGGCGCCGTCGTTGACATACTCGACTAGGTGCCCGTCAGCGCCCTGTGCGTAGACGTGGACTGTCCCCTGGGCCGCGTCGTATACAGCGTCCGGGTCTCCGGCGATCGGCAGAGGCGCGCCGTACAGAGCAGTGAGGTCATAGGCGTTCCAGGCATGACCCCCGATCCCGTCGTCCACGTACTCGAGGAGGTGACCGCTCGAGGTGCGCTCGAACACGTGGATGTGCCCGTCGTGGGGATCGGCGACGGCATTCGGGTTCCCTGCGATGTCGAGGGCGCCGTAGGCCGACGTGAGGTCGTAGTAGTTCCAGGTGTGACCACCAATACCGTCGTCCACGTACTCGACGAGATCGTTGGCTGGTGTTCGCTCGAAGACGCGGACGAGGTTGTCCGAGGGGTCCACCAGAGCGCTCGGGCTGCCGATCATGCCAGGCCCGCCGGTGTTGGCGCTCTGGTCGTATGCGTTCCACACCCGCCCGTTCGCGTGGTCGGATATGAACTCGAAGAGGCCGGGGTCTGAGCCTGAGTCGCCTCCGCCGGAAAGGAAGGGCACGACCTGGCTCCACGAGAAGTCGGGCGGGGTCGTCCCCGAGGTGTCGACGAGCAGCTCCGCCCAACTCGGGTCGCCTTGCCACGCGTTGGACACGTAGCCGACACCCGATTCGCAGACCGGGCATGCAGGCGACATGAGGACGTTGTCGCGATGGCCCCAGCATCCGCTCGTGTTCGCGGAGGTGCACTCGGCGTTCGAGGATCCCTCCCCGTCGTCGTACATCCAGTAGTAGATGGTCTCGAGCGGGTTGCCCAAGCCAGCGGCCCAGTTGGCACCCCATGATGTGAATGGGAACCCCGCGGGAGGACTCGGGTCGGTGTCCAGCTGGGCGGCTTGTGCGGCAGCTTCATCGAGAGCCGCCGTCATCTCCGACAGCGGGGCTAGACCGCGAGCGGTCCGCTCCAAGTTGGTCGCGACGAACAGCTGTTGCTGCGGGCTGAGCGACGACCAATTGCTCGGAAGCGCCATCCCCGACAATCCCTCCTGGGCTCTGGCGTTCGCTATCGCTGCGAGCGTGGCGCTCACACAACCCGCCGAATCGTCGTAGGTAGTACCGGAGCAGTTCTGGAGGAAGTTGGGGGAAGGCGCTATGTCCTGGGTCGGGTTGGCGGGGGGCACGGTCCCTTGTGGCGCGGTGACCGGAAGGGTGTGGGTGGCAGAGGCCGGGGCCAAGGCCCTCGGGGTCCCCGCTTCAGCAAGGGCGGTCGGCGCCGGCGCCGACAGGACCATCGCTGCGAGGAGCGGCGCCACGACGAGGGCGCCGGCGCCCGCCACCACCCGTGCTCCGAGGAAGGGGATTCTCACTGAATGTATGTATCGGAACACCTATGGCGGTTATTGATCGCTGCTGGAGAAAAGACGCAAAAGACTGAGCTGATTCGCCGGGCGTAAGGGCAGCGAGCGACAGGGTCCGGGCCGGGGTGCGACGATCCGCCGGGGCAAGGGTGCGACAGGCGGCGGTGGCCGGCACGGCCTGAGGATCTGCGCCTCCGAAAGGTTGCCTGCAGCCAGGCGTTTCACCGCCATGCCGACGGGGCGCGCGCTTCATAGATGCCGGCGCGCCTTCGTCCTCGTGACGCTCATCTCGGCGTGCACCGCTTGCTTTGCTGGGGGCGCGGCCGGGGCGGGCACCCCGCGGTCGTTCGCGGGCCCGAAGACGTCGGCGGCTTCGCCCGCCCCCTCGTCTTCCCGCACTGCAAGCACCTCCACGGGCCGCGTAGCCGGGACGCAGCAGGTCGTCGTGGGTCCCGGTGCGACCGCCTCGTTCAGCTTGAATGCCACCGGCGTGACCGACCCTCTCCGCGTGCCCGAGGGCCCCGGGGAGGTCTCTGCTCCCGCCCGCGCCCTGCGGCCCGGGACGACCGGCGAAGGCGTGGCATGGCTGACGATGTCGGCGCCCGGTACCTCCTGGTCGTCCGCCAGCGACACCTCGGTGGTGGTCGAGGTATCCGTGGACGGCGGGCCGGCTCAGTCCGTCGTGCTCTTCTACGGGGCAAGGACCTTCACCTACACGGGGTTCACCGGTCCCTCGAGTGTCGGTGCCCACACCTTGAGCGTCCACGTCGACGATGCGCTCTCGCACACGGCATCGGCCCCGACCGTGGACATCGTCGCTGTCCACCTAGGCGTCGTACCGGAGTCCGACCCCGACTACTTCGAAGAGGCGTACGCCCCGGTCATCTACGGCCGCAGCTCGGCAGCCTCGATGTACATGCCTTTGCTCGTCGACGCGACCGATTCCGTGGCATCCGATGGCGTGCACTCGCTCGAGTACGTGCTCGTCGTGTCGGCGCACGACCAGGGAGACAGCGTCGTCCCCGCCTACCAGTGGGCGGTGTGGGGCAGGATGACCGACATCGTCACGGTGGTCGACGAGTCGGTGGCCCCGGACGGCTCCGTGCTCTCGGCAACCTACGCGTCGTGCGGCTGCGAATCGATCCCTGACTTCCCCGACTCGCTCATGGCCCCGCAGGAGACGACGGCCGACATACCGGCATCCGACTACGACGGCCACCACCCGGTGCTACGCGACGCGTCTGCCACCAACTACCTGAGCGATTCGGGCACGACACCCTTCCGGTTCCAACAGGCCCCGGTGGCCGCGCCGCCGGCAGGGCAGTTGCGGGACGAGGTCATGGACGCAAATCCCTGGACGTACGACATCTCCAACGAGGAGATGCCACGAGAGCAGGTGATCTCCACCAACCCGGACGACCTGCTCGTAGGCGACTACCGCCAGTACGCCATCGTAGATTCCGACATCGACGAGCACGGAGCGCAGGACGTCCAGTTCGAGATCCAGCTGGCCGGCGACCCGGTGTGGTACTCGAGCGACTACCGCCAGATGACGGCCGGGGTCCCGAGCACATTTCCCTTCAACGACGGCGGGCACACCCGCACCGTCGTGAAGCTTCCCGTCGACTGGGCGAGCCGACCCATCGTCGGCCTGCGCATACGGCTCGACGTTTCACCGGGCTCGCCACCCGCATCGGCCACGATCGGCTCCCTCGAGGTGCTGGATGTCACCGACCGCTGGCGGGTGGTCGCGCGCAAGCTCCCGTCGACCGTCACGATCTATTCCGCAACGTCGCTCGAACCGGTGGACGTGCCCAGCTGAGCCAGGAGCCTTCCGCTCGCGTAGGGTGCGGGCAGCGTTGGAGAGGGGGTCGTCCGATGGAGCGCTTCGAGGGTCGCATCGCCGTCGTGACCGGGGGTGGCACTGGCATGGGACGGGAGCTGGTGCGCCAGCTCGCCGCCGAGGGATGCCACGTTGCGACCTGCGACGTGTCGGCGCAGTCGATGGCCGAGACGAAGGCGATGGCCCTCGAGGGGGCGCCGTCGGGCACGCGAGTGTCGACGTTCGTAGCCGACGTCTCGGACGAGCCCCAGGTGGTCGCTTTTCGAGAAGACGTGAAGACCGAGCTGGAGACCGCCCACGTCAACCTGCTGTTCAACAATGCCGGCATCGGCGGGGGCGGCAGCATCGTCGCTGACGAACGGGCAGAGTGGGAGAAGACCTTCGGTGTCGACTGGGGCGGCGTGTACCTGTGCACCCGGGCGTTCCTGCCCATGCTCCTTGCCGCAGAAGAAGGGCATGTCGTCAACACCAGCAGTCTCAACGGACTGTGGGCGTCGGTAGGCCCGACCATGCCGCACACTGCTTACAGCGCCGCAAAGTTCGCGGTCAGGGGGTTCACCGAAGCCCTGATCACCGACTTCCGCGTCAACGCGCCGCACTTGCGTGCCTCGGTGGTCATGCCCGGTCACATCGGCACGTCGATCATCATCAACACCGGCAAGATCCTCGGTCGCGAGCCGGAGTCGATGAGCAGTGAGGAGCTCGACAAGGTGCGCCATCAGCTCGCCGGGCGGGGGATCGCGCTCGACGCTGTCTCCGACGAGGATCTGCGCAAGGGCATCGAGATGATCGGCGAGACCTTCCGCGACGCCGCTCCCACCACCGCCGCCCAGGCCGCCACGACCATCCTCGACGGAGTGCGCAGCGACAGGTGGCGCATCGTCGTGGGTGCCGACGCGCAGATCATCGACGGCGAGGTCCGCGCCGATCCCGAGCACGCCTACGACCCCGAGTTCTGGAACGCGCTGCGCGCCAAGGGGGTCTTCGGGGTGTTCGGTCAGTAGGTCGAGCCGATCGAGGGCTTGCTGGGCCCCCGCGCGCAGCCGGGTCAGCCGTTGGTGTAGACGTCGGACCCGAAGGTGTTCGTGACGTCGGCGGCCATGCCGAGCCGCGAGAGGTGGAACAGGTCCTCGATGGACCCGAGCAGCGCGTAGTAGTTATAGGCAGTGGTGCTCCGCGTCCCCTTCTTGATGTAGGGGGACAGCAAGACCGCGCCGACCTTGCCTCCACCGGGCCCGTCTATGCCGGGTAGCGGCGTATTGGGCCCGGGGCTCTCGCCGCAGCAGGAGCTCGAGTCCCCACTGGGCGGCCCTGCGGCTTCGTCGAACGTGATGACGAGGAGCCCGTTGTCCCGGAACGCGGGTGACGACGTGATGACGGGCACCCACTGCTCCAGGAACGCGTCGATGTCTCCCACCGCGCTCGAGGTCGGCGTCTTCTCGTTGGTGCACGGGTAGTCGTGTCCGTCGTCACACACGTTGGGAACGATGAAGGAGAGGTTGGGCGTGGTGGACACCGACTTGAGGTCCTTCGCCAGCCCCGTGGTACCGGGGGGTGCGCTTGAAGGGAGCTTGCCACTGGTAGTGCCCAGGGGCACTACATGGCTGTCGCAGTAGGCGGAGTCGTCGATGATCGAGTGGAAGTACACGAAGGGGTCGTGGCGGCTGACGTACCCGTCGCCGGAGACGGCGGACTGGGTCTTGTCCTGTGACGCCAATGCAGGGTGGCCGCACGCAGCCGACTCGCGGCTCGGCACGTTGCCCATGTCCTCCATGTAGCCCTTCCAGGTGAAGTGAGCGGCGACCAGCTGGTCGGCCACGGTCTGGACTGAAGTAGGGAAGACGCAGCCCGTGCCTACTGCCTGGCCGTCGAGGGGGGTGCCCGTGCCACTCGCCTCGGGGGGCGCGCCCTCGAAGTCGTCATACACCTGGCAGTCGCCCTGGTTCTGGGGGTTGGGCGCCTGCCCGCTCACCATGGCTATGTAATTGTCGTTGCTCTCGTGCCCGGTCCCGTAGTAGTTCTCCACGTAGGCACCTTCGGACGGCAGGGTCTTCGCGAGGTACGGGTCCGCGCTCGGGTCACCGAAGGTGGACGTTGACGTCTCGTTCTCGAGGACGAGGACGAAGACGTGCCTTATCGGTGGCAACATGAACTTCTTTGCCGCCACCATCTGGGCTCCACTAGGGGTTGAGAGCGCCGCCGAGCAGATCATCGTGCCAGCGATGATGGCTGATGCCGCGAAGCTCGCGACTGTCGAGTGCTTGAGGTGTCGCCCCGCCTTCCCGCCGATCATTTCCATCCTTTCATCAACGAGGATGCCCGGAGCTCGGACCAGGTATCGCTGTCGCCGCCGTTTGCTGTAGCCGGAGCCGGCCCACCGCCGACGGCCGGCAACCCGGTCGAGCACGCCGCCGGCACGAATGGTAGCAGCGCGGGGATCGTGTCGGGCACAGAAGAGCTCGTACGCGCGAGGTCCAACGTGTGAGCCAGATTGCCTGGATCGCTCGAGGCAGTGGAGGCGTCGCGCTGGGTCAGAGGTGCCAGACCCCAGCGCCACTCGATGAGCTTGAGCACCGAGGTGTGGTCGTACAGCCCGTGGGCCACGGTCGGATCGGACGCGTCGCCCTTCGTGAAAGGCGACGCCACGATGCACGGAACCCTGAAACCCAACAACACCTTGCCGCCTACCTGGTCGGTGTCGATGTCCGTGGAGGGTGGCTTGCCGACGGGGACTCCGGGTGTCACCCGAGAAGGGGCCACGTGGTCGAAGAAGCCGCCCCATTCGTCGTAGTTGATGACGAGCACCGTCTTGTCCCACCCGGGCCCGGAAGCGAGCGCGTGGAAGATCTCCGACAGGAACGAGTCTCCCGCCCTCAGGTCGGCGAGCGGGTGGTCGTCGCAGGAGGTCCCGTCCCCTTCGTCCTCGAAGCGCGGGTCGATGTAGGAGACGTTCGGGAGTTCGCCCGCTGCGGCGTCGGCCAGGAACTCGCCGTATGAAGCGGAGATCGACAGGTACTTCTGTCCCCAGAGGGCGAGGAACGGTACGTCGCTGAAGTAGTAGCGCCCGGTGGGACCGCCGGCGTGGTTGAGCCGGTCCCAGATCGTCGGCAGTGACGAGATGGTCATGGTGTTGTCGAGCCGGTCGGTGGCCGCAGCGTGCTGGAAGAACCGGTTGGGGTAGGTGGGGCCGAGGATCGAGCAGAAGTAGTTGTCACAGGTCGTGTAGTTGAGGGCCAGCTGGCTCATGAAGGGCCGGTCCTTCGCCGTGTAGTAGCTGACGGCGTAGATGTCGTTGGAGGTGTCCAGCAGGAAGCCGTCCATCTTCCCCTTGTCGTACTGCTGCCTCCCCCCGTCGTAGGAGTGATCGGGGTCGGTGTAGCCGCAGCCGTTGAGCTGCTTGGCGTGCCACGTCGGGTGGACGACGTGCTTAGGGTCCTCGAACGCGAGGCCCGCCTGCCGGCCGTTGGAGTTCGG
Organism: Acidimicrobiales bacterium; assembly: GCA_035509915.1. Taxonomy (GTDB): domain Bacteria; phylum Actinomycetota; class Acidimicrobiia; order Acidimicrobiales; family UBA8190; genus Bog-564. The sequence goes on from DATKIB010000019.1 coordinate 44,073, forward strand.
CATCCAGCCGAGGAAGTGGTCGAAGCTCCGGTTCTCCATCATGACCACGACGACGTGCTCGATGCCCGAGGTCGCCGGGTCGGGGAGCGGAGCAACCGCCCGGCTCAGCGCGACCCGCGCGGAGCCCGAGTCGACCGCCCGCCGCGTGGGTGGCGAGCCGAGGGTGCGGGTCGCCCCGGAGCCGAATGCAGCCGCGCTGGCAAGGCCGAGCGCGCCTTTCATGAAGTCCCGACGAGATGATGGGGTCACCGGTGCCGCCTCCGTTGCCTCGGCGCAGAGATTAGGGCCCGAGGGTGAACGTCGGGTTACAGAAGGGTGCAACGAGGCAGAACTCTGCGTGAAC
>DATKIB010000020.1:0-35666 GCA_035509915.1 Acidimicrobiales bacterium
GCGAGACGTTCGGGGTCACCACGCTGAAGCCGATGCCCGCCCGCTGATGCTTGTCGTGGTGCGAGACCTCCGAGGCGGACACGCCGAAACGGCGGCGGGCGGTCTCGACGAGGTGGCGGACCACGGCCCGCTTGGCCTTCAGGGAGCCCGACCCGGCCAGGTGCAACTCCATCTCGAGCGCGGCTACGTGCACGTCACAGCGCTCCTTGCGAGCGTAGCCTTGCGCCTCGTGCCGATCTGGCTCACCGAGGCCGAGTACAACACGCTTTCGGCGGCGTGCGCGCGGCTCGTCCCCACGCAGGAAGGTCCTGGGGCAGTGGAGGCCGGCGTACCCGATTACATAGACGGCTACCTCGGCGCCTTCTGTTTCGACCCTCCACGCATCTGGGCCGGCGGGCCGACCTCGGGGCGAAGCGGTGGCGAGGCCTGCTTCGGGAACTTCTGCACCCTGAGCCGGATCGACGAGATCGCGTGGCGCACGCGCATCGAGGGGTCGCTCGGCATCCCGGAGCGAGAGTTCAACGGGCCGGTGGCGGGCTTACAGGAGCGTTACCGGACCGGCCTGGCTGCGTTGGGCGACGACTTCTGCGACGCGCCTGCGGAGTTGCAGGACGAGAGGCTGCGCTCGCACGGCGATTTCACCGAGATGCTCTACGAGCACTGCTGCGAGGGCATGTACGGAGCGCCCGAGTACGGCGGCAACCGCGACCAGGTCGGCTGGCGCAACATCGGTTTCCCCGGTGACGTCCAGCCGCGGGGCTACACCGACGCCGAGGTGTCGGGGCCTTGACCGGCTCGGTGGCGGACGCCGTCGTGATCGGGTCCGGCCCCGGCGGCGCCACCGCTGCCGAGGTGCTCACCAGCGCGCGATGGAGCGTGGTGATCGTGGAGAAGGGCCGCGACCATCTCTTCGCGCAGCGCGGCACCGAAAGAGAGGAAGGCGACGGTGAGTCTCTCCAGCTCGCCTCCGACTACTCCAACGACGAGATCAAGTTCGCCTGCCGCCACTTCCTCGGCCCCGACCCGCTGATCGAGCCCCGGACGTTTCGCACGGGCGCCGAGGATGGCGAGCGCCTCCACGTGGGCGAGGTCAACTCGATCCCCTCGACTGTCGGCGGCGGCGGGGTGCATGCGGACGGCAAGGTGCCGCGCTTTCGCGAGGAGGACTTCGCGCTGCTCAGCACCTACGGTCCGCTCGGCGGGGCTGCCGTCGAGGATTGGCCGCTCTCCTACGAGGACCTCGAGCCCTTCTACGCGGAGGCCGAGCGCGCGGTAGGGGTGGCGGGCGATGCTTCGGCGAACCCGTTCGCAGCGTGGCGCTCGGGTCCCTACCCCATGCCGCCGGGCGCGCCAATGTACGGTGCGATCCTCTCTTCGGCTGCCGCAGAGCGCATCGGCCTCCACCCCTATGCCGCGCCCACCGCGGTCAACTCGGTCCCCTACGACGGCCGGCCCGCGTGCAACAACTGCGGCTTCTGCGCCTCCTTCGGGTGTCCCATCCACGCGAAGGGGGACCCGGTCGCGATGCTGCGGCGCGCCCTTGACTCCGGCAACGCCGAGCTTCTCTCCGAGAGCTTCGTGTCGAGGATCCGCACCGACGGGCGGCGCGCGACCGGGGTGGAAGTCGTGGGCCCCGACGGCGCCACACGCACCATCGGGGCGCGCCACGTGGTGGTGGCCGCAGGCGCGATCGAGACACCGCGTCTTCTGATGCTCTCGGGTCTCGGCGGGCCCGCCACCGGCCGTCACCTGATGGTGCACTTCCAGACCTTCGCGGTCGGCATCTTGCCGGAGCGTCTCCACGCGCACCGAGGGAGGGCGGTCACCCACGTCCACGACGACGCCGTGCTCGTGGACTCTGAAGCACGGCGCGCCGCCAAGGAGGCCGGTCTTGCGTGGGTCCGTGGAGGCATGGTCGAGCACGGCGGCCCGAGCCTCCCGATAGCAGAGGCCAAGAACTACCCCTGGGGCGAGATGCACCAGACGCTCATGCAGTCCTCGCCGCTTCGCGACCGAATGTGGGCGTTCACGATGCAGGGCGAGGACCTGCCGCAGCCCTCCAACCGCGTCGATCTCGACCCCGGCGTGCGCGACGTGCGCGGGTTCCCCGTCGCGCGCGTCACCTATCGCCCTCACCGTCACGAGCTCGTCGCCTCGGCACACCACGGGCGCAAGCTCGTGCGCCTGCTCGAGGAGATGGGCGCCACGTGGACCCGCATCGCGACCTCGCCGGCAGTAGCGGCTGACTCGGGCGCTGCGGCAAACGCCGGCGGCGGCGGGTACGGCTCGCCGGTCCCCCAGAGCCGCCACGTGATGGGCACCACGCGCATGGGCAGCGACCCGTCGACCTCGGTAGTGGACCCTTACGGGAGGCTGCACGAGCTGGACAACGTCGTGGTGGCCGACTCCTCGGTGTTCGTGACCTCTTCCGGGTACGGGCCGACCCTGACCCTCGTCGCCCTCGCCGCGCGTGCGGCGGCCGCCATGGCGGGCCGCTAGCTCCCGAGGTGGTGTGCGAGGAATTGCTCCGAGGCGTCGAGCTCCTCGACGGGCACCTCGACGTGGCGGCCGGGGTGCGCGTGGAGGCGCTTGTCGAGGCTCGCGATGGCGCCGAACAGCGCTAGGACGTGTTCGCGCTTCATGATCTCGTCGTCCCACTGCAAGAGGAACAGGACCGGGCAGCGCACAGCGCCTGCGTCGGCGAGCATCCTCGCCCGGGCCTGCTCGCTCGGGCCGCCGGTGCCCATGAGACCTAGCACCGCCGCGCCGATCCGTGGCTCGGCGGCGACGACCGGCACGCCGAAGATCGTGCCCATCGACAGCCCCCACCAGCCGACCGCTTCCGTCCCCACCTCCTCCAGCGCGCCGAGCGCGTCCAGGGTCGCCCGCCAGTCGGCCACCATCTGATCGACCATCTGCGGGTCGTTCGCCCAGCGCTGCGCGAACTCCGCCAGCACGAGCGCGCTGTCGGCGCCGCCGTCGGCTCGCCGGTCCCCGTGCACCGGGCCATCGATGGCCGCCGCGGCGAAGGAGCGGTGGCGTACTAACTGCCGCGCCAACGACACAACGTGGGCGTCGCGCTTGCTGCCCGCCGCCCCGTGACCGATGAGCACGAGGGGTCGGGCACCCTCGGCGTCGGCGGGGGTCCACAGGAGCCCGGGCACATCCACATTGCCGCGCCCGACCACGAAGCCCCGCTCGCGCACGCCCTTGGTGGTGACGTCTTCGTCGGTGAGCTCGAGGGCGGCTACAGGAGTGTTCGCCCGTGCCCGAGGGGCCGGCGGGTCGGCTGCCTGCGCGTCCGTAGACCGGTTGGAGCCAGTCAGCTGCGTGGTACCTCCGACCACGGCACGTCCTTGTCGGCGCGCGGCTCGCCGGGCAGGCCGAGGACTCTCTCGCCGAGGATGTTGCGCATGATCTCGGAGGTCCCGCCCTCGATCGAGTTGGCCCGCGAGCGCAGGAAGGCGACGCGCGGGTCACCGCCGCCGAAGAGGCTCGCCGTCTCGGGGCGCTGCAGCTCGTAGCCGCTCGGGTAGAGGGTCCCCTCCATGCCCATGAGGTCGATGCACAGCTCGTAGATCCGCTTGTTGAGCTCGGCTCCAAAGAGCTTCGCCACCGACCCTTCGGGCCCGGGCGTTCCCGCCCGCCGCATCTCTCGCGCCCGGAGGTTGTTGAGGCGCCCCACCTCCGCCTGCGCCCAGATCCGCACGAGGCGGTCCCTCGCGACCGGGTCCTTGTCGGTCTTCGACTTCCAGAGCTTGAGCGCCTGGTGGATGGGGCCGGACTCGCGGGCGGGGACGCCGCCGCCGAGCGCGACGCGCTCGTTCATGAGCGTCGTCGTGGCCACCCTCCAGCCGGCCCCCACAGCGTCCAGTCGCATCGAGTCGGGTATGCGGACGTCGGTGAAGAAGACCTCGTTGAACTCGGCGTGGCCCGTGATCTGGCGCAGCGGCCGCACTTCCACCCCCGGCGCGTGCATGTCCACAACGAAGTAGGTGAGGCCCTGGTGCTTGGGCACGTTGGGGTCGCTGCGGGCCAGGAGCATCCCCCACTTGGCCATGTGCGCAACCGTCGTCCAGACCTTCTGGCCGTTCACGACCCATTCGTCGCCGTCACGCACGGCGGAGGTGGCGAGGCCGGCCACGTCGGAGCCGGCGCCGGGCTCGCTGAAGAGCTGGCACCAGATCTCCTCTGCGGTGAAGAGCGGCCGCAGCAGCCGGTGCTTCAGCTCCTCGGACCCGTGCGTGAGGACGGTGGGGGCGCCCATTCCGTAGCCGATGACGTTGCGCTCCGCCATGTTCGGCGCGCCCGCCTTGCGCAGCGCTTGCTCGACGGGCGCCTGGAGGGCGGGCGCGAGTCCGAGGCCCCCGTAGCCCTCGGGGAACCACACCCACGCGAGCCCGGCGTCGAAGCGGGCGCCGAGAAACTCGTGCGCCTCCGTGTTTGCGGGGTCGTGGCCGGCCAGGAGCTCGTCCACGAGGGAGAGGAGACGAGCTTCCTCGTCGGTGGTCGGCTCGTCGGTGAGGGGCTGTCGCTCGGTGATGGCCATGGGTGGAACCCTACTGGGACGACCTCCTGGTCCCCCAGACGGGCGGTCGAGTAGTACGGGGGAGTGGAAGAGATCTCGCAACGGCGGGTAGAGGTCGGCGACCTCGAGCTGGAGGTGATCGAGGCGGGGGCCGCTGTCCGTCGCCTGCTCGTGCTCCACGGTTTCTGCGGCGCCAAGGAGAGCTTCGCCGAGATCATGGGGCCGCTGGCGGCGCGGGGCTGGCACGTCGTGGTGCCCGACCAGCGCGGTCACGGCGAGAGCTCTCATCCTGCGGGGGCGGCTGCCTACGACTTCGACTCCTTCGCGGGTGACGCCGTCGGGCTGGCCGACAGCCTCGGGTGGGATCGCTTCGTGCTCCTGGGCCACTCGATGGGTGGCATGACCGCTCAGTACGTCGCTCTCTCGCACTCCGAGCGCCTGGCGGGGCTCGTGCTCATGGACACGTCGCACGGTCCGCTCGAGATCGACCCGGAGATGGCAGCGGCCGGGAGGAAGATCGTCTCCTCGGGAGGCATGCAAGGGCTCGTCGAGGCGATGCGCGGGCTGGACGGGCCCCTCGTGACAGACGCCCACCGCAGGCTCCTGGCCGACCGCCACGGTTACCAGGACCAGCTCGACGCCCAGGATCTCGCCGCTTCGCCAGACATGTGGCTGGCGATGAGCGAGGCGATGTTCGGCGCCCGCGATCGCCTGGAGCAGCTCGCCGGTTTGCGGCTCCCGACCCTGGTGGTGGTGGGGGAGCAGGACCAGCCGTTCCTCGCGCCGTCGCTCCGAATGGCGGAGCGGATGCCACATGCGGCTCTCGCCGTGATCCCTGACGCCGGCCACTCTCCCCAGCTCGAGTCCCCCCGGGCGTGGCTCGAGGCCGTCGGCGGCTTCCTCGACAGTGTCGTCGCCGGCGCGTCGGGAGGTTGTTAGCCTCTTCTTCGCGGGGGGCTGCTCCAAGGAGCGGCCATGGCTGGATCATCCACAGAAGACTCGAGCGCAGCGGCGGCTCCGGTCCGGGTCCTGATAGCCGACGACGACCCCCGCGTGCGGCGGGCGATCTCGCAGGTCGTCTCGGACGATCCCTCGCTCGAGCTCGTGGCGCTCGCGACCGACGCCGCCGAGGCCGTGGACCTCGCCTCTCTCACCCGTCCCGACGTCGCCTTGGTCGACGTGCGGATGCCCGAGGGCGGGGGGGCGCGTGTGGCCCGCGAGATGCGGGATCGCTCCCCAGGCACGAAGGTCCTCGCACTGTCTGCTTCCTCGGACGGTGAAGCGGTGCTCGAGATGATCACCTCGGGGGCGGTCGGGTACCTCGTGAAGGGCGCCAATGTCGACCTGCGCCAGGGCATCAAGGCCGCCAACCGCGGCGAGGGGGTGATCGCCAACGAGGTCGCCTCCCAGGTGGTCGGGGAGCTCAGCGTGCAACTGGCGCGCCGTCGCGACGAGGAGGAGTCGATCGAGCTCAAGACCCGTCGTGTCCGCCAGGTCCTCGACGACCGTGGGATCACGATGGTCTTTCAGTCGATCCTCGACCTGCGAAGCGGCACCGTCGCCGGGGTGGAGGCGCTCGCGAGGTTCTCTCCGGACCCCGACGAGCCACCCACCCGCTGGTTCTCGGAGGCGTGGGAGGTCGGACTGGGCATCGAGCTGGAGCTGGCCGCCGTGTCCGCGGCACTCGAGGCGTCGCCCCGCATGCCCCCGGGGCTGTTCCTGGCGGTCAACGTCTCCCCGGCGACGGCCGCCCACGGCCGATTCCGCGAGCTTCTCGCCTCGGTCGAGGGCGCCGGCTCGTTGGTGGTCGAGCTGACCGAGCACGCGGTGGTGGAGGACTACGACGCACTCTTGGGCTCGCTGAAGCTCGCCCGCAGCATGGGAGTGCGCGTCGCCGTCGACGACGCCGGCGCCGGGTACGCGAGCCTCCGCCACGTCCTGCGGCTGGAGCCGGAGCTAATCAAGCTGGACGTGAGCCTCGTGGCGGGGATCGAGGACGACCACACCAAGCTCGCTCTGGCGTCTGCGATCTGCTCGTTCGCGCACCAGACCGGCACCAAGGTGGTGGCGGAGGGGATCGAGTCCGAACGCCAGCTCTCCTGCGTCATGGACCTGGGGGTCGACTACGCGCAGGGCTACCACCTCGGGCGCCCCAGCCCCATCCGCCGGCCGGGCCTGTTCGTCGCCTGATTGCGCTAGCTCGGCAGAAGGCTCCGACGTGATGCCCCGTAGGGCTGGCGCGCCCGCTGATCCTCAGAGGCGGTCGAGCACCCAGTCCGGTGGACGCGCCGTGAAGCCCTCGTCCGGCCAGTGCATCCACCCCGAGGCGGCGAGCGCTCCGCCGTCGGGGTGCAGGGTCGTGCCCGTCACGTAGGAGGAGAGGTCCGAGGCGAGGAAGAGCACGCAGTTCCCGATGTCCTCGAGCCGGCCCTTGCGACCCAGCGGGATCGTGAGTGAGTCCCCGGGGTCGGCGCCCGACCGGGGTCCGGAGCCCGCCTGGGCCACGACCTCGCCCATGCCCGCGGTGGGGACGAAGTCGGGAGCGATGCAGTTGATCCGGATTCCCGAGGGGCCGAGCTCGACAGCAAGCGTGCGGGTGAGGTGGGCGAGGGCCGCCTTCATCGCGCCGTAGACGGCGAAGCCCGGAGATGCGCGGTGTCCCTCGATCGAGGTGAGGTTGACGATGCTCCCCCCGCGCCCGCCGGCGACCATCAACGACGCGGCGAGGGAGATGGCGTCCGCGACCCAGGAGAAGTTCGTCCGGACGAGGGTGTCACGACCCTTGGCGTTCACCTCGAGGAAAGGGGCCTTGAAGGTGCCACCCACCACGTTCACGAGCACGTCCAGCCTGCGGTGGTGAAGGTGGACGGCGTCGAAGAACCCGGCCAGAGCCTCGTGGTCGCGCACGTCGAATACCTGCTCGATCGTCTCGGCTCCGAGGTCCCTCGCCTCGGCCGCGGTGGCACCGAGGCTCTTGGCGTCGATGTCGCACAGCGCGACAGCGGTTCCGGCCCTGGCGAGGTCGAGGGCGGCCGCGCGACCGAGGCCTCCCCCTCCTCCCGCTACCAGTGCCACCTTGCCCCGGAGCGCGCAGCGCTCCTCGAGGAAGGACTCCACCGGGGCCTCAGCCGAGCTCCGACCCCACGATCGCCACGAGCGACACCATCTCGCCGGGGTAGCCCCCCAGGTTGTGGGTGAGGGCGAGGGTGCGGTCGGTGGTGATCTGGCGATCCGGGCCCGCTTCGCCCCGCAGCTGGAGCCAGCACTCGAAGAACATGCGCAGGCCGGAGGCGCCGACCGGGTGGCCGAAGCTCTTCAGCCCGCCGTCGGGGTTCACCGGCAGCTCCCCGTGGAGGTCGAAGGTGCCCGCCAGCACCTCCTTCCAGGCCGTGCCGCGCTCGGCGAAGCCGAGGTCCTCCATGAGCACCATCTCGGTCGGGGTGAAGCAGTCGTGAACCTCTGCCATCGCGAGCTGCCGGCGTGGATCGGTGATGCCGGCCTGGGTGTACGCGTCGGATGCCGCCTGCTCGCACTCGGGGAAGTGTGTGTAGTCGTACTCGGGGTCGATGAGCCCCGATCCTGTGCCGGTGGCCACGGCGAATGCCTTTATGTAGAGCGGCTTGTCGGTGTAGCGCTGCGCATCCTCCGCCCGGACGACGATGGCGGCGGCGGCGCCGTCCGCGACACCCGCGCAGTCGAAGACCCCGAGCCGCCCGGCGAGTCTGGGGGAGGAGAGCACTGTCTCCTTCGACACCTCCTTGCGGAACTGGGCCCGGGGGTTCTTAGCGCCGTTCGCGTGGTTCTTGGAGGCGATCGTGGCGAGCACGTCCATCAACTGGTCCTCGTCCAGCCCGTACTTCTTCGCGTAGGCCGGCACGATCATCGAGTACATGGCTGCCGCGGTGAGCGTGCGTGCGGTGCCGTCACCGGCGGGCTTGGGCGAGGCGATGCCCTGGTAGCCGCCGTCCTTGATCTTCTCAGCGCCGACCGCCATGGTGATGTCGTACGCGCCGGAGGCGACCGCGTAGGAGGCGGCCCGGAGGGCCTCGGAGCCCGTCGCGCAGAAGTTCTCGACCCGGCTGACGGGCTTTCCCTGGATCTGCAGCGGCCGGGCCAGGGCCATCCCGCTCGAGCCCGAGGTGGCGGTGCCGAGCCAGTACGCGTCGATGTCGTCCTTGGTGACCCCCGCCGAATCGAAGGTGTCCTTGGAGGCGTCGATGATGAGGTCGTCGACGTCCTTGTCCCACCGCTCCCCGAACTGCGTGCAGCCCATCCCTACGATCGCGACCCGGTCGCGTATCCCGTGCGATGACATCACGTGCCTCCCCTCAACTCGCGACTCGAAGCGGTCTCGCCTTCCAGAAGTAATCGTGGACGCCGTCCGCGCTGTAGAGGCGCCGGAAGGTCATCTCCACCCGGTCGCCGACCGACAGTGAGTCCGCGTCGACGTCCGTGAGCTCCACGGGGTAGCGCCCGCCCCCGTCGAAGTCGACCACCGCGAACACGATCGGCGGGCTCGGGGAGTAGGCGATGCGGTCGACGGTGAACGTGACGATCGTCCCGCGCGACTCGGCCATGCTCACCGGCTCCATGTCGTCGACCGCCCCTCCGATCATCGACACTCGCGCCGGTGGCAGGTGCAGGGCTCCGCTCGAGCGGTCGCGCGAACCGACGAAGGCGAACTTCCACCCCTTGGCCCTCCACGCAGGCGGCGACTGGACACGAAGCGGCTCGGGTCGTCTCGGCGGCTCGGGGGTGAGCATGCCCCGCCAGGCGAGGAACTTCCCGTAGGGCAGGTCGGCGCGCGCCTCTATCTGCTGGGCCACGGTGCGCGACCGTTGCCACGCTCCGACGGCAGAGGTCGTGCGCAGCACCAGCACGTCGGCGCCGTCGGCGAGGTTCACCAACGCGATCAGCTGGTCGGGCTCGGCCTGCTCGAGGATGGTGGTGAGCAATAGACCTGGATGTGCGGTCCCTGTGTGACCGACGGTGCCCGAGAGGTCGTCCACCGCGCTGCGATCTCTTCCGAGGAGCCTGCCCGCGAGCGTCTTCGCCGCCCGCTGGTGCATCGAGGTCACCGCCACGTGCTGGATCTGCTCCGCCTCCACCCCCGCTCCCTTCAGAGCCCTGGTCCATGCGTCGATCCCGAGCGGCACGTACCTGGTCTCGCCGAAGCGCTCCTCCCAGACCTTCGAGCGCCTCTCACCGGGGGTGCGCCAGCGGTCGGTGAACTCGTCGGTCGCGGAGGCCGCGCCGAGGAGCTCGGCGATCACCGGAGCCCCCGGTGTGTCCTCGCCCACGAGCAGGGCAGCGGCCGCATCTCCCCCTGCCGACTCGTCCGCGCCTCCGGGGAGCCCGTCGCGCTGGTCGGAGAGCACGACGAGGGTGCTGCCTCGGCCGGCCAGCGCCAGCTCGAGCGCCCCCATCCCCGACCGGAGGGCCCCTCCGAGGTCGAGCGCCGCCACCTGGAGCGGCATCCGAAGAGCGGCGTGGATGGCGGTGGCGTTGGTCTTGTCGAGATAGGCGGGCGAAGCGGTGGCGAACCACACCGAGTCCACCGCAGCTGCGGGTACCGCCCCGAGCGCGAGCCTCGCCGCCTCCACGCCCATCGTCGTGGTGTCCTCGTCGTGCGAGGCCACCGAGCGCGCTCCCTTGCCGCCGCCGGTGCCCAGGAAGGATGAGATCGCCGACCGCTGGAGCCTGCGGTAGGGGACGTACCCTGCTGCGCCGGTCACACCCCGCACGGCGGCCGATCGTAGCCCGACCTGACGGTGTATCAGAAACCGGTGAGAACGGACGGCTACCATCTGACGGGCAGTCAGAAACCGAGACTTCGAGCCCGGCGCCCCCCTCGACCTGCTGGGCGCCCGCCGGGTGTGAGGAGCCGTGGACTTCGAGTTCTCAGAGGAGCAGCTGGCGTTCGTCGAGGAGGTGGAACGCTTCCTCGACGAGCACGACGACCCCGAGGTCTTCGACGTGACCCGGGAGAACATGGCCCAGATCGTCGACACCCCCGCGCGTCGAAGGTTCATGGCGGAGCTCGGTGCAAAGGGCTGGCTGGGCATCACGTGGCCAGTCGAGTACGGGGGCCGGGACTCCGACGGGGTCTACGAGTACCTGCTCAACGAGTCGCTCGCCCGCCGGGGAGGGCCGCAGATAGGCAAGGGGGTCGGGATCATCGGCAAGACCCTCATACGGCACGGTAGCGAGAAGTTGAAGAGGGAGTTCCTTCCGAAGATCCTGCGCAACGAGGTCGAGTTCGCGGTCGGCTACTCGGAGCCGAACGCGGGCTCCGACGCCGCCTCCATGCAGCTGAAGGCGCTGCGCGACGGCGACGGGTGGATGCTCAACGGGCAGAAGACGTGGACCACGTCGGCGCACTTCGCCGAGTGGTACTGGGTCGGCGCCCGCACGGATCCCGAGGTGCCCAAGCACCACGGGATCACGCTGTTCCTCGTGCCCCTCGACCACCCGGGGATCACGGTCAAGCCCATCTGGACCATGGGCGACGAGCGCACGAACGAGGTCTACCTCGACGAGGTCTGGGTCTCCGACGACTACGTGGTAGGCGAGGTCAACAGGGGCTTTCAGTACATATCCGAGGCGCTCGACCTCGAGCGGTTCACCATGTTCACCTTCTCCCCCATCGCGCAGCGCCTCGATGTGCTTTGCCAGTACGTCGCCAACGCCGAGCGCGACGGCGAGGCTCTGCGTGCCGACCCAGGGGTCAGGCGGCGCATCGCCCAGCTGGCGACCCAGGCGGAGGTGGCGCGTGTGCTGGGGCTCCGCTTCGTGGCGGAGTCGGCCAAGGGGGGAGCCGCGCCCACCGCGGAGGCATCTCAGTACAAGCTCTTCGCCACCGAGCTGTCCAAGCGCCTCGCCGACGCCTCCATGGACATCGGAGGCCCCGGCTCCCAGCTGAGGGTGAAGACGCCAGAGGCGCCCATGTCGGGAAGGGCCGAGTCCACCTACCGCTACACCGTCATCGACACGATCGGCGGCGGCACCTCGGAGATCCAGAAGAACATCATCGCCCGGCGAAAGCTCGGGCTCCCGAAGAACTTCTGATGCCACCGCCGGGTGCCGGCCCGCTCGAGGGCACGAGCGTCCTCGACCTCTCGAGCGTCGGGCCCGCCTCGCGCGCAACGCGCCTTCTCGCCGACTACGGCGCGAGGGTCGTGAAGATCGCCCCACCTCCCGGACGCGCCGCGGCCTTGCCCGTGCCGCCCTTCTACGCCTACGGAGCGCGCCGGGGGATGCAGCGCGCGCTGATCGGTCTGGACGATCCCGAGGGGCTCGAGGCCTTCATGGCGCTCGCTTCGCGATCCGACGTGGTCGTGGAGAGCTTCCGCCCGGGGACCGCGGATCGCCTCGGCATCGGCTACGAGGCGGTCCGCGCGCTGAACCCGGGGGTGGTGTACTGCTCCACGAGCGGCTACGGGCGGCGAGGTCCTCGATCGGGCTGGGCCGGTCACGACCTCGACTACCTGGCTGTCGGCGGGTACCTCGCGATGACCGAGCCCGCGGCGGGGGGAAGCCCGCCGCTACCCGGAGCCACGATCGCGGACGCAGCTGCGGGCGGGATGCAAGCGGCGCTCGCGATCACCGCCGCCCTGCTTCGCCGGGCAGCCACAGGAGAGGGCACCCTCCTCGACGTCTCGGTCGCAGGGGGAGTCCTGTGGCTCATGTCGCTGGCTGTCGACGAGCACCTGGCCACCGGGACGAGCCCCGCCCCGGGACACGACGTCCTGAGCGGGCGCTACGCCTGCTACGGCACCTACCGAGCCGCAGACGACAGGTGGCTGGCGGTCGCCGCCATCGAGCCCAAGTTCTTCGCCAACCTGTGCAGGGCGCTCGACTGTGAGGGGTGGCTCGACCGCCAGTACGACGACGAGGCTCAGGGCGAGCTGCGCAAGGCGCTCTCCGACGCCTTCGCCCGCCGCGACCGTGACACCTGGGTGTCGCGCCTGGCCGGGGCCGACACCTGCGTCGCTCCCGTCCAGAGCGTCGACGAGCTGGCGACGGACGAGCAGTTCGCCTTCTCCGGGTCGTTCGTGGAGGCGAAGTCGGATCGCCACGGCAGCTTCCGCCAGGTGGGAGCGGTGCTCGCCGGCATGGAGCGACCGGCCGAGCCGGTGGAGGTCCCCGACGAGGAGTCCACCGACACAGAGGATCTGTTGGCAGCCGTGGGATACGAGCGCTCGCGCCTGGCGGAGTTGAAGGCGCGGGGGGTGCTCGCGTGAGCCCGGTCGCCGACCCGATCGCCGATGTCGAGGCGCTCGTCGGTCAGCCTCAGTACGAGGAGACCGCCGAGTTTCCCGTCGAGCGCGGCTACATCTGGACGACCTGCTCTTCGGTGGAGAACGCCAACCCGTTGTTCTGGGACGACCGAGTTGCACAAGCCCTCACGGGAGGTCCGATCGCCCCGCCGACGATGCTGTCGGTGTGGTTCCGGCCCCACAACTGGGCTCCAGGTAGGAAGGCACCGCACCTGCCCCTTCAGGTCCACTTCGACCTGAAGGAGCGCCTCGGACTGCCCGAAGCCGTGATGACCGACAACTCGATCGTCTTCGGCGAGCCTGTGCGGCCGGGGGACTTGCTTAGCACGAGACAGCTCCTGCGCTCGGTGAGCGAGGAGAAGACGACGAGGTTGGGGACGGGGCGGTTTTGGGTGATCGACGTCGAGTACGAGAACCAGGAAGGCGAGCTCGCCGGCGTGGAGAGCTACACGGGCTTCGGGTACCGACGCTCGGCCCGAAGGCCCGACACCGAGCCCGATCGCACAGCACCGCCCGCCAACTCGACCCGAGCGCACAACGAAGGCGCCGGCGCCGGCGGCGACGCTGCCGAGGTGGCCTGGCGCGGCGAGCGGATCGAGCCGGCGCTCTTCCTCGCCGAGGTGGCCGAGGGCGACAGGCTGCCGAGCCTCTTATACGACGTGTCGGCCACGACCGTGGTGCTCGGGGCGCTGGCCAGCCGCGACTGGCGGCCGATGCACCACGACAGGGACTTCGCCCAGAAGCGCAACGGCACGAGGGACATCTTCTTGAACACGCCCAACCAGGCGGCGTGGTTCGAGCGCTTCGTGACGGACTGGACGGGGCCTCACGGGCGGCTCGGGCGCATGCGGTTTCGCATGCATGGCTCGGTGTTCCCCGGGGACACGATGTCGCTCGACGCGGTCGTGGACGAGGTCGGTGTCGACGAGGTGGGCTGCGGCTGGGTCGGACTCGACATGACCATGTCGGTCGGCGGTGAGCTCAGGACGAGCTGCGACGCCCGGGTCGCGGTGCCCGTCGGCGAGGACGACAACCCGTGGCGCAGGCGCGCGGACGAGTGGAAGCCGTGAGGAGCTGAGGGATGCTCGACCTGGAGTTCGGCCCGGAGCAGGAGATGCTCAGGCGCACCGTGCGCGCGGTGTGCGAGGCGTACTGCCCGGCGAGCGTGGTCCGAGAGCTCGAGGACGACCCTGCCGGCTATCCGCCCGATCTGTGGAAGCAGATGGGGGAGCTGGACCTGATCGGTCTCATGCTCCCCGAGCGCCACGGGGGGGCGGGGATGGGCCTGCTCGAGGGGGTCGTGCTCTACGAAGAGCTCGGACGAGCCTTGGCGCCGGTACCGCACTTCGTGAGCGCTGTGCTGTGCGGGGGGGCCATCGCGCGCGGCGGGTCGGAGGCCCAGATCGCACAGTGGTTGCCACCGATCGCAAGCGGTGAGGCGATCTTCACCCCGGCCTGGTTCGAGCCGGGCAACAGCTGCCAGCCCGGCGGCGTCCAGCTGAGGGCGGTGCCCGAGGCGGGCGGGTACCGGCTCAACGGTACGAAGGCCCACGTCGCCTTCGCCTCCTCCGCGCGGAGGTTCCTGGTCCTCGCGCGCACCGGCGACGAGCCCGAGGAGGTCGACCTGTTCCTCGTCGACCGGGCCGCGGCGGGGGTGAGGCTGGTCCAGCAGCACTCGATCTCCTCCGACACCCAGTACCGAGTGGAGCTGAGCGACGTGGCGGTGCCCGAGAGCGAGCGGCTCGGCAGCGAGCGGTCGGGCTGGGTCACGTGGGACGCCGTGATGCACGATGCCTGCATCCTCCTCTCCGCCCTGGCCACCGGCGGGGCCCGGCACGCTCTGGACATCACCGTCCAGTACGCGAAGGACCGGCGGCAGTTCGACAAGCCGCTCGGGGCGTTCCAGGCGATCTCCCACTACCTCGCCGAAGCCGTCACGGCCTTGGACGGGGCCACGATCCTGGCGCACGAGGCCGCCTGGGCGCGCGACAGCGGGCGGCCCATCGAGCGGCTCGCCCCCATGGCCAAGCTCTTCGCCTGCCAGACGTACCGCGACATCACCGCCATGGCGCAGCAGGTCTTCGGGGGGATCGGCTTCACCGTCGAATTCGACATACAGCTCTACTTCCGGCGCGCCAAGCAGCTCCAGATCTCGTGGTGGGACGCGCCGTACCTCGAGGAGCTGGTGGCGAGCGCGCTCCTCGACCGGCCCCCCGTGCCGGCCCAGTAGAGAGACCGGCGCCCTACGGCTCGACCGACTCGAGGCCGAGCGTGAACCCAGCCAGGAAGACGTCGGCCTCCTGGGTGCGGGGGTAACGGGCCGCCAGCCTCCGAAAGCGGGCCGAGTGGGACGGCTCTACGAGGTGTGCAAGCTCGTGGACCAGCACGGCGTCGAGGACCCAGCCCGGCACCACCCGGAGGCGGTCGGAGATGCGTATCTCGCGGGTCCTCGACGTGCACGACCCCCAGCGGCGCTGCTGGTTGGAGACCCAGCGGACCGTGGTCGGCC
The DNA here is from genome assembly GCA_035509915.1 of Acidimicrobiales bacterium. Taxonomy (GTDB): domain Bacteria; phylum Actinomycetota; class Acidimicrobiia; order Acidimicrobiales; family UBA8190; genus Bog-564. Next base: position 15,317 of record DATKIB010000020.1, read on the forward strand.
GGATCCCGCCCAGGTACCGGTCCGAGAGCGAGGCGGAGCGCAGCAGCAGGTCGCGGTCGGAGGTCGTGACGTGCGGGCGCTGCGCCAGGACCCGGCGGACCAATCCCTCGACGAGCTCCACCCGGTCGGCCTTGGGCAGCTTCGCCGGGAGCACGACCACCACCCGCCCGTCCTGCCAGAACGCGCTCGCGGTCTTGCGCCGCTTGGGGCTCGTTCGCACTTCGACGGGGGGACGAGAGGGCCTGCGGGCCCAGCCGCTTTGCATGCCGTAATCATGTCGGGAAGGTGTTGCGCGGTGAAGGGGGTGGGAGAAGAATTCCTCAAAAGTTAAAGAAGAATTCGCGAACGCCCCGGCGGTCAGCCGACGAGCCGAAACACCGACCCGGCCACCCCGCGCTCACCAGTGCTTGCGGTCGCCGGCCTCCTTCAGGGCGGCCAGGTACCGGTTGTAGCTCGCCAGCTCCTCGTCCACGTCCTCCTCGTCCACGTCCTCCTCGTCCAGGTCCTCCTCGCCCTCGTCGGTGGCGGACGCCGGTTGGGCCTCGTGGGTGAGCTTCCACCAGACATAGACGGCGTAGCCGGCGAAGACCGGCCACTCGAAGACGTACGCCCAGCTGAGGGTGTTGCCCGAGAGGGCCCGCTCTAGCTGCCACCACCCGAGGGCCAAGAACCCCGGCACGACGATGGCGATCGCCACGTGCAGCGAAAGGATCCTGCGACGGTCTGACGTGCTCTGCACCGACACGACGCTATTGGAACCTGGAGCCACAAGACCTGCGCGACCTGGGTGCCTTCACCTAGCGTTGGACGTGGCCCCTACGTTGCCGGCGCCCGTGAGATGAGTACCGGGATCGCCGTCCAACTGGCGGTAGACACCTTCTCCGCCGCCGCCCTCTACGCGCTCGTGGCGTTGGCGGTCTCCCTCGCCTACAGCGGCAGCGGCGTCATCCACCTCGCCATCGGACAGGTGGGCCTTGCCGGCGGGCTGTCGGCCGCCAGCTTGCACGCGGGGGGCATGCCGCTGCTACCGGCGGTGCTCGTCGGGATCGCGGTAGGTGGCGCCCTGAGCGGCGTGGCTGAGCGTGCCCTTGTCTCACCTGTCATCGGCAAGCCGATGTTGGGGGCAGGGATACTTCTCTCTGCGGCCCTGCTGGCCCAGGGGGTTCTCGCCGGGATCTTTCGGCAACCGGCCTACGCCTTTCCCAGCGCATCGGGCGTCTACGGCTTCCTCGGTGGAATAGTCCATAAATACGACCTGCTCACCCTCGCCACGGTGGCAGTCGTTGCCGGGACGAGCGCGATGGTGATCAGGAGCCGGCGCGTCGGCGGATCGCTGCGGCTCACCGCACGTGCCCCTCGTCTTGCCGAGCGCCTCGGGGTCCCCACCGCCATGGTGCGGACCTCGAGCTTCGTCATCGGAGGAGTACTGGCAACAGGGGCGATCCTCCTCGGAGCCCCCCGGTTTCCCCTCGTCGCCGCCGGTGTGGGAGCGCTGCCGCTCCGGGGCATCGCGGCAGCCGCGGCGGGTCGCATGGTCTCGCCTAGGAGAGTGGCCGGCGCCGCGCTGCTCATAGCGGCCGCCGAGGTCGTAGGCGGGTACGAGCTCACAGGCGGCCGCGGCGAGTTCCTGTGCGACGCAGTGGCCCTGGTGCTCGTGGCGGCGGGATGGCGCCGGTGACCAGCCGCCTCGCGCTCCTTGGCGGCGTCGCCGTCGCTGCGGCGCTCGCCGTGCCGCAATTCGTGAGCGGTCCGAACCTCGAGTTGGTGGCCGTCGCAGTCCTGCTGGCCGGGCCTGCCTGTGGCACAGCGCTCGCTTGCGCGACCGGTCGCCCGCTGCTCGCTGCTTCCGCTCTCGCCGGACTCGGCGCATATGTCAGTGGGATCGTCTCATTACGGGGCGTGCCAGTACCGCTCGCTATCCTGTGCGGCACCGCGGCCGGAGCCGTGGCGGGCGGCTTCATTGCGAGCGTCGGAGCGTGGCTCGAAGCTCCCGGCTTTTTGGTCGCCACCATCGTGTTCACACTCGCCTTGGGCGAGGGAGTCCAGGCCCTTCCAAGCCTTACCGGCGGCCAGTCCGGCCTCGGCCCACTCGCCCCCATCTCGCTCGGGCTCGGCGGGAGCCGCACGGGCAGTCGCACGCTGGTATTCACGACGCGCGGCGAGTTCCACCTGTTGCTGCTCGTCGCCGTGCTCATTGCCGGTGCTGCCACCTTCCTCATCAGACGACGACCGGGCCCCGCATGGCGAGCGGTCGGCAGCGACCGGGAACGCGCAGCGGCCTCCGGCCTCAATCCGCTGGTCTGCGAGATCGCGGTCCTCGTGACCGCCGGGGCGATGGCGGGGATCTGTGGTGCGTTCGCCGCCCACCTCGAACAGGTGGCAACTCCGAGCCAGTTCGCGCTCGACGCTGCCGCTCTGCCCTTTCTCGCCGCGCTGTGTGCCCGCAACGAGCCGGTGACCACAGCGCTCGTCGCTGTCGGGGCCGGTGTCCTCGGCACTGTCATCCTGCCCACTGCCGGCTGGACGGGCCCGCCCACTGCGCAGTCACTGGCTCTGGCAGTGCTCGCTGTCGCCGCTCTCGTTGCACTGGTTCCCGGTGGATCGGCGGCAGCTGAGGTCGCTCCCGTGTCGATCGACCCGGCGTCGGAGTGGCCGGTCGGTGAGCTCGGTCTGCGGGGCGCAGTGCTCACAGTTCCTCCGATCAGGTGCCACTCCCGGCACGGGGTGCTACTCGTGGACTCTCCAACCTTCGTCGTCGAGCCCGGCACCATCCATGTCGTCGTCGGACCCAACGGGGCGGGAAAGACATCGCTCCTCCGCGAGATCGAGCGTCGCTGCTCCCAGGGTTCGGCCGTGGTTGCCATGGGCGACGGAACTGCGGGTCGTCTGGCCCTGCTCCCTCAGGAGGGGGGTGGATTCGGCAATTGCAGCGTTGGCGAAACGCTCCTCCTGGCTGCCCGTCGCGGTCGACGCCATGACGATGCCGCGGCTATGGCGGCGACCTGGGTGCGCCGCCTCGGGCTCCACGCCAACGCCGACCAGCGGTGCGCGGAGCTCTCCACCGCCCAGCGGCGCCTCGTCGACCTGTCCAGGGTGCTCCTCGGCGCTCCGAACGTGCTCTTGTGCGACGAGCCGCTCGCAGGGCTCGACGACGCTTCTCGCGCCGCCGCCGTCGGGTGCCTCGCCGCCGCGGCGGCGGCCGGACTGACCATCGTCGTGGCAGAGCACGACCGGGAGGCGGTGACCAGGCTCGCCGATTCGATCACCGAGCTGGAGCGGGTGCCGGAACCTAAGGCAGCTCCCCCGGACCGCGTGTCGTGACACCTCGGCTCGAGATCTACCACCTTCGGGTGCGAGTAGACGGGCGCCAACTGCTTGAGATCGACGAGCTCAGCCTCGAGGCCGGAATCCTGGCTGTCCTCGCCGGCGACGCCGGCAGTGGCAAGACATTGCTCGCCGCGGCGCTCTGCGGAGACAGAGATGCGGAGGGGACGGTGCGGGTCGACGGGCGTACCCTCACCGGCCCTCCGTCGCGCCGGGTCCGTGCCGGACTGGCGGCGTCCGTTCGCGACGGCGGACGGATCACCGGTTGCACGGTTCGAGGGGCGCTCAGGCTCGCCACCCATGATGGAGCACGGGTTGGGCGGGCGCTCGATCGCATCCCGCAGCTCGGGACGCGAGCCGACGTTGCCGCCGAGCTCCTCTCGGGTGGCGAGCAACAACTGCTTCAGGTCGCCTGCGCATGGTGCACCTCGCCCCGTGTGCTGGTCCTCGATTCGCCGACCGTCGGCCTTGCACCCGACGCCGCAGAAGTCGTGGCCGAGTTGGCCATCGAAGAGGCGGCTAGGGGCACGAGCGTCCTATGGCTCGAACAGGACCGCCGTGCTGCCCCGGCAGAGCCGCTCGCCGTCCTGGTCAGTGGGACGTTGTCGGGGGTACCCGCATCGGGGGTGGGGTCGTCGGCTCTATCAGAGGAGCGGCACCCGCGACCTGGCTGACGTCTTCAGCAGCACGTCCTGGCAGTGCTTGGCTCAGGTCTTCAAATCCGAGGTCTTCCACACCAGCCGCCCCGCGTAGCCGCTGTCGGGGTTTCCGGGGCTGATGTGCGGGTACCGAGCCAGACAGGCCGGGCTGGTCGCGATGTTCACGCCGCAGTCCTGGACCCACGATCCCCATGCCGAGTAGCCGTTGGGGCTGAGGTATGAGCTGTTGAAGTCCAGCACGGTGACGCCGATGTTGCCGTCTGTGGTCGCGTTGTAGAGCAGTGGGTGGCCGCTCGGGTTGATCTGGGCGCTCCAGAAGACGGGATTGGCATCAAGGGCATCGCGGGTCTGAGTGATGTACCCGTCCGAATACCCGTTCTTGCCGTCGGGGCTGTTCGGGTTGATGCCGTAATAGGCGATCGCCACGTCGCCCACCTGCCCCGGGGAGTAGGTGCCCAAGGCGAACCAGTTGGTCCCAACCGAGGTCACTCCGGGAGCGATCATGTTGAGCGGTTTGCTCCAGGTGTTTCCCCCGTTGGTGGAGTGGCTCAGCAAGATCTCGCTGCTGGCGCTGCTGGCGCTCGAGGTCGGCAAGGCGGGCGTCAGGCTCGAGGTGCCATTCTCGACCTCGGCGAGGTACATGTTGCCGGCCGAGTCGATGCGCAACCCATTGCCTCCGACGCCGGCCGTTGACGATTGGGCGAAGGGGACCTGGCTGGTGATGTGCCAGGTGGCGCCCTCGTCGGTGCTCTCGGCTAAGAAGTTCTCGCTGTTGCAGCTGATGACGGTCACCAGGTTCCCGTTGGGAAGCGGCTGCACGTCCGAGCCCCCGCTCGTTGACTGCCCGTCACACTGCTGGTAGGGATCGAGTTCGTCCTTGGCCTCGCCGGCGTAGTAGCCCTGGGGCTTCGCGGTTGCCGGGAGATAGCCGGGAGGGATCGAGGGGACGTAGTTCGTGTCGTTTGCCGGAGCATCGAAGAATGCCCCGACCCAGCTCGCGCCGCCGGTCAAGCTCTTGGAGCACGAATCGCCAGCGCTCCCCACGCCGCCGGCGCCAGGGTAGGTGGTGAGCCCGCACAGATAGACGACATTCGGATAGCTCAGCTGCTCACCCGCGATCGTCGATTTGGCTGAGACCAGGTTGGGGTTTTCGGAGCAGTCGTGGTCGAAGTCGTAAGCCCAGTCCCAGGTCTGTCCGTCGTTGCTGCTGTAGGCGATCGTTGCGCCGGCTCCATTTCCGCAGGCCGGCACTGGCGTCGTATTCAGGTTGCCGGTGTTGTACATGTACCAGAAGACCCGGCCGGTGGTGGGGTCCACGTAGGTGTAGTTGTCGACTTGGCCGTCCTCGACGTAGGTCTCCGGATTGACGTTGACGTTGCTTCCCTGCCACGTCGCGCCGTTGTCGGTGCTGGTGGCGAACCCAAACTGCTTACCCCAACCGGGCGTATGCCCGTCGCCGCTCAGGATCGGCCCGCCCTGCAGCGCCGGCTCATAGAGGAGCGTGTTGTCTTTTGTGACAACGAGCTTTTGTTCGACCGTCGGGTAGCCGGTCGGCACGCCGCAGGGCACGGGCCCATCAGTCGGCTGAGGTTCGAGCAGCACCTGGTTGGCGTAGTGCGCCACCGCCGGCGTGTTTATGTCGCAACCGGGCATATTGGCAGCCCAGTCGTACGGCGTAGACGCCCTTGCCCCAGCCATGATTATGAGGCTGAAGATCGCGCTGGACGCAGCCGCGACGACCAGCACCTTTCGCGAACGAACCCTCGCCGCCATTTCCCGCCCTCCGCCTAGTCGGGTCCCCCGAGCCCCTTCAAAAGTGTAACGACCGGTCGCGTGAGCTTCAAGTGACGATCCCTCGAAAGGAGAACACCGTTCTCCGGCCGCCCGATCCGCTCGCCGTAGTGGTCAGCGGGAGGTTTTCGTCGTCGGGTGCGACCCTATCGGAGGCGGCGCCGTCGGCTTCGGCAGAGGAGCAGCACCGGCGACCGGGCTTTCTTTCAGTAGGACGTCGAACGAGTACCCAGCCGACCGGCTCCAGTTGAGGATGGCGTACTGGTAGAGCTCCGAGAAATAGATGTGGACCCGCGCGGAGGAAAATTTGTCGTACCCGAGTGCGCGGATCACCTGCAAGAGCTGCTCTGCATACGTCTCTGGACCAGGGTTGCCCGGGTACACAAGGAGGCCGCTGAGGGTATGTGGGTCCTCCGAGGCGATCGTAAGGTCGACCGACGTGACAGCATGGCGGGTGGCGACAACCGCAGACGTGTCGCCCAGCGGCACGAAGCCGATCTTCTGAGGTGATGTCCAGAAGTAGACCTCCCAGAACACGTCTTTGGAGAAGAACCACCTCTCCAGCTCGAAGGCGTCGCGCGAGGTGACGGGGTTGAGCCCGAACTGATGGTTGAACCCGATGGGCGGCAGGCCCCCCGCTGGGGAGTAGGACTTATACGTGGTGATCACGCTCATCTCTCCGCACGCGGCCAGCAGCGCGCCTGACACGAGCAGGCCTACGAGGAGAAAGGCTCGCCGACGCATCGATCAGGGGCTAGGGCAGCCGGTGGTGGGGACTGGCACCGGGTACCCGGACATCAATTCCGGCTCCGTGGCGAGGCTGGCGGATAGCGGTTCGTCCTTCACCGGTTCGAACTGGTTGTCCTCGATCTCTGCTACGTACGCGTCTTGGAGGTCGAACCCTTCATGAGCCTGCGGGGAGAATCCACGGGCGTCGCCGTTGGCGCTCCGTACATGCACCTTGGCCAAGTCCTGTAGCAGCCTCGCCCCGGGCTGCGGGGAGCCAGCCTTCTCGAGGGCGGCGACGACCACGTTCACCGCATCGTAGGAGAAGAAATCGAGGTCGTCCGGCTGGCGCACCTCTTGACCAGCTGCCGTCTTCACATGGGCGTCCACCGGTGCCAAGCGGTACTTCCCCAACGCGTTCTCGAACCTCGGAAAGCTGCAATTGTCGAATTCGCTGTCCATGCGGCCACTGATGAACTTCAGCCCGTCTGTCACCGATGGAGGGTCGAGCTCCCGGACAGCCGGCGATTCGGCCTGCTGGCTCGCATACACAGGTGCGTCGATGCCCGCATCGCGAATAGCGGTAAGCGCCCGAGCGATGAACAGGTCGCCCCCCCAAATGACGACCGCTCCGGGATTCGCACTCTTGATCTCGAGCACCTCGGCATCCATGGTCGGCGCATTGGCCGCCACCTCGAGGACGGGTTTGGCAGTGATGTTGCTGTACTCGAACGAGGATTGCAGCTGGGTGGCGCCATCGCGGCCGTTGTCGGTGTCGTCGTGGAGAATGGCCACGCTCCTCGTCTTGCCGGCGATGTAAATAGCGAGAACCTCAGCGGCGAAGTCGTTCGGGATTCTCAGACCGAAGAGGCTCGTGATCGGCCCCGCGTCGGTAGTGAGCAGCCCCGAGGTCCCGTCAGTGATGGCGATCTGGGGCACATCGGCGGCGTTGCTCTGTGCTGCGCTCGCCGCCATTCCGTTGCCGTCCTCTACGACGGCAACGGCGCCATGTGAGATGGCCTTCTCGACGTTCGCCGCCGCTTGCGCTGGGTCGTTGTTGTCGTCGTAGGCCTTGAGCTTGAGTTTGTAAGTGAACCCGCCTATCCGGACCCCGCCCGCCGCGTTGGCTTTGTCGACCGCCAGGGTCGCCCCTCGGGTGATGACTCCGGCCACGTACGGATCGGCCGTGACAGGAACGTTGAGAGCAAACAGCAGGGTTCGAGACCCGGCGGCAGACACATGAGAGCCTCGACCAATGAAGGACGCGGCGATCGCCAGCAGCAAAATAGCGGCCGCCCCTGCGAGGACACGGCCCTTCCTGTTCATGCATTCACCCTCATCCGGGGATTGGACCAAGGGAGCTGATGGCCACCGCTCCCGTGGGCACGAGCGGCGCCCGTGCAGACCCGTACTCGTCGAAGTTGATCCACCCTGCGGGCCCTTCCTCGGCGACGAGCGACGGGACTCGGGACGTGGTCACGTAGATGGTCATCCCACCTCCGTCCGTCGACCGCAACGGGATCACGCGTGCCCCATGGAACCGCATCGGCGAGCCCTCCACGAGCGGCGGTGTGGTCCCGAGCAGCGAGGCAAACGCCGTGGTGCTGACGAACTCGCCAAACGTGCTGAACGGCCTCGTCTCGAGCGAGGTACTCAACCAGCGATCAGCCAGGGCGGGGACGTCGCTTCCTTCGCCGAGCTCTTGCCACGTGAGCGCAGAGGCGTCGACATAGAGGGTGGGTCCGTCGAAGACCACCTGACACGCCGCCGGGCCGACTGCCACCGTCCCGCCGCCCGTCTGGGCTCCGGCGACGACGTCGAGCTCGACCACGGAGCCGTCGAGCATGGTGGATCCCCGGATCCGGACCGACGGTGCACGTGAAAATGCACGCAAGGCAACGGTGAACAATTCGCTCTGCACAGCGTGCGTGGTCAGCCGGGAGACGACCACCGCACCGACGATGCCGCACCCGAGCACGGCGCCGATCAGCACCGCTGCAGTCCTACGGTTGAGCCGGTGCCCGGTAGCCCTCGCGATGAAGCGCCAGGAGTCCGAGGTCGTATCGACGCTCACGTTGCTTCTCGACCGGAGCGTCACGGGCCAAGATACCTCACGAGCCGCCAACTGCCGACGGGGCGGCGCCTGCTGATATTGCTTCGTTCAGGTCTTCAAATCCGAGGTCTTCCACACCAGACGCCCGGCGAAGCCGTCGTCGGGGTTGCCGGGATTGATGTGCGGGTACCGAGCCAGACAGGCCGGGCTGGTGAGGATGTTCACGCCGCAGTCCTGGACCCACGATCCCCATGCCGAGTCGCCATTGGGGCTTAGGTATGCGCTGTTGAAGTCCAGCACGGTGACGCCGATGTTGCCGTCAGTGGTCGTGTTGTAGAGCAGTGGGTGGCCGTTCTCGTTCACCTGTCCGCTCCAGAAGACCGGGTTCGCATCGAGCGCATCGCGGGTCTGGGTGATGAACCCGTCTGAATACCCGTTCTTGCCGTCGGTGCTGTTCGGGTCGATGCCGTAGTAGCTGACCGCCACGTCGCCGACCTGCCCAGCGGAGTAGGTGCCCAGGGCGAACGTCCAGGTCCCCACCGAGGTCACTCCGGGAGCGACCATGTTGAGCGATTTACTCCAGGTCTTTCCCCCGTCGGTGGAGTGGCTGAGCATGATCTCGCTGGGGGTGCCGGTGACCTCGGCTAGGTACATGTTGCCGGCCGAGTCGATGCGGAGCTCTCCGGCGAACGGTACCTGGGGGCCAGTGATGTTCCAGGTGGCTCCTTCGTCGGTGCTCTCGGCCAAGAAGTTCTCGCTGTTGCAACTGATCACGGTCGCCAGGTGCCCGTTGGGAAGCGGCTGTACGTCGGAGCCACCGGTCGTTGACTGTCCGTCACACTGCGGGTAGGGATCGAGCTCGTCCTTGGCGTCACCGCTGTACCAGCCTTGGGGTTTCTCCGTTGCCGGGAGAGGGAGAGCCTGTGTGACGGTCGAGGGTAGATAGTTGGTGTCGTTTGCCGGAGCGTTCTCCAACACCCCCAACCAGCTCGCGCCGCCGGTCAAGCTCTTGGAGCACGAATTGCCAGGGCTTCCCGCGCCGCCCGCGCCGGGGTAGGTGGTGAGCCCACACAGGTAGACCACATTCGGATAGCTCAGCTGCTCGCCCGATATCGTCGATTTGGCTGTGACCAGGTTGGGGTTCTCGGCGCAGTTGTGGTCGGAGTCGAAAGCCCAATCCCAGGTCTGTCCGTTGTTCGAACTGTAGGCGACTGTTCCGCCGGCTCCATTTCCGCAGACACCGGCGCCTCCATAGTTGCCGCTGTTGTACATGTACCAGAAGATCCGGCTGGTGGTGGGGTCCACGTAGGTGTAGTTGTCGACTTGGCCGTCCTCGACGTAGGTGTCCTGATTTTGGACGTTGACGTTGCTTCCCTGCCATGTCGCGCCGTTGTCATTGCTCGTGGCGAACCCAAACTGCTTACCCCAACCGGGCACGTGTCCATCGCCGCTGTCGACCGGGCCGCCTTGCAGCGCGGGCTCATAGACAAGCGTGTTGTCGTTGGTGACAACGATCTTTTGCTCGACCGATGGATAGCCGGTCAGCACGCCGCAGGGCACCGGCCCGTTGGTCGGCTGAGGGTCGAGCCTCACCTGGTTTGCGTAGTGAGCGACTGCAGGCGAGGTCACGTGGCAACCAGGCAGATTGGCAGCCCAGTCGTACGGCGACCCCGCCCTGGCCCCAGCCGTGATTATTAGACTGAAAATCGCGCTGCACGCAGCCGCGACGACCAGCACCTTGCGCGAACGAATCCTCGCCGCCATTTCCCGCCCTCCGCCCTCGTGGGTCCCCCGATCCCCCGCCACACTGTAACGACCGGTCGCGAGATTTTCAAGAATCAATTCCTCAGAGGAGAACGTCGTTCTCCCACCGTTGTAGCCGACCAAGTGTTGTCATTCCTGACGCAGGAGGCTTGTCGCCCGATAATGGCGGGCCAACCTCACCCCTAGGGCTCGGGATGGGCCTGCTTCGTTGTGTCGTGCCCTCACAGAGGGTCGCTTGGCCGCGGAGTGACTTTTGGCCCTATCAAGCGCCGAGTCCCTATGTGGACAATTGTGCGTAACATGACGCTCCTCCGGAACCTGCGGGCCACCGACCCCCCAAAACGTTATGGGTGGCGGGTCTAGGAGGAGTCATGACAGACGTGGTCCAACCGCCCTTGTCGCGCACGTTGGGCCAGCGGACGGGCGCGTCGAGGTGGAGGATCGCACTCATTGGTCCTCTAATTGCGGTGCTGACTTTGGTTGGGCTGGGGCTGATGGCGTCGCCGAGTCAAGGTCAGACGATCGCCTGCGGTAATCCGCCTACCGGCGACTCGATGTCCGATGGACAGATCATGTGCTCAAGCAACCAGGCGATCCATTCGAGCAATGTGCAGTACGAGTTGGTCATGCAGAGCGACGGCAATCTCGTCATCTACTTCTCCGGGCGCGCTATTTGGTCCTCCGGCAGCTACGGGAATGCTGGTGATTACCTGGCCATGCAGAGCGACGGCAACTTGGTGATCCGCAGCTCATCTGGGACTGCGTTGTGGAACACTGGGACCTACGGGAATGCTGGTGATCACCTGGCCATGCAGAGCGACGGCAACCTGGTGATCTACAGCTCGTCTGGCTCGGCACTGTGGGCATCCAACACGCTTCAGCAGGAGCTTACCGACGGACAGATTCTGTCTCAGAATCAGTACATCAGGTCGAGCAGCTACAAGTACCAGTTGGTCATGCAGAGCGACGGCAACATCGTTATTTACGACCCATCGGCTATCTGGTCTACGGGTACGAACGGGAACTCAGGTGCTCACCTCGCGATGCAGCCAGACGGGAACCTCGTGGTCTACAGCAGCTCCGGTCTGGCTCGCTGGGCCACAGGTACGAGCGGGAACCCCGGCGACTACGCGGCGATGCAAAGCGATGGCAACTTCGTTATCTACAGCTCCTCGGGAAGAGCATTGTGGGCATCGAACACCCAACCGACTCCGCAATCGCCTGGACCAGCGCCTCGGACGACTGGGATCGTGCCCCCAGCGAACCCCTCGGCGAACATCGCGGGGAACTTCCAGGCCGCGTGCAATTCGGGTGGACCGTCGTCGTCCCAGTGCATCAACGCCGAGGTCGCCTCCATCAACGGGGCACGCTCGGACGAGGGAGTGGGCGCGATCCAGCTGCCGTCGACTTTCGAATCGCTCTCCCCGGGTGAACAGCTATTCGTACTGATCAACTCCGAGCGGGTCGACCGGGGACTGCCTCCCGTCGTGGGGATGGTGGACGCCTTCAACCAGGTGGCTCAGTCCGGGGCCGACGCCAACACCGACCCCGCGGGATGCGCCAACTGCATCATGGGGGGTTACAGCGTGTCGGGCTACGGCGCGATCTGGGCGGCGGACGGGAACACCCTTTGGTCCGACTACGACTGGATGTACGACGACGGCCTCGGAGGCATCAACATCCTTTGTCAAGCGAGTGACACTTCCCAGTGCTGGGGTCACCGCGACAACATCCTGGTGAACTACTCCGCGAGCCAGCTCGCTGGGCACACCCTCGTGATGGGAGCGGGCGAAGCGCCCGGGCCTGAGCAGCAGGTGAGCGACGCTGCGATCTTCGCCCTGGTGTCGGGCGCCCCGAGCTACACCTACACGTGGGCGCAGGCTGAAGCGGTGCTGGGCGGTCACCACGCGCGGGCAGCTCGCCGAGCGACTCCAGCCCGTGGCGCGCCCTATGGGGCGAAATCTTGGGGCGACAACTCATACGGCGAGTTGGGTCTCGGCATTAAGTGCCTGATCAATTGCGACGTGCCCATGACGGTGACGGGTCTCAGTGGAGTAAAGGCCACCTCGGCCGGCCGGGATGACAGCTATGCCTTGCTGAACAACGGCACGGTGAAGGCCTGGGGCGCCAACGAAAGCGGCCAGCTAGGTGACGGCACCATCAGCACGACCGGGTGCTTCTGCACCGACGTGCCCGTGACGGTGAGGGGCTTGAGCGGAGTGAAGGCCATCTCGGCCGGTGAGGACGTGAGCTTTGCCTTGCTGAACAACGGCACGGTGAAGGCCTGGGGACTCAACGAATATGGTGATCTGGGCGACGGCACCATCAGCACAACCGGGTGCTTGTGCAGCGACGTGCCCGTGACGGTGAGGGGCTTGAGCGGAGTGAAGGCCATCTCGGCAGGTGAGGACGTGAGCTTTGCCTTGCTGAACAACGGCACGGTGAAAGCCTGGGGTAGTAATGGAAACGCCCAGCTGGGCGACGGCACCATTAGCACCAACGCCTGCCAGTGCAGCGACGTGCCCGTGACGGTGAAAGGCTTGAGCGGAGTGCAGACCATCTCGGCGGGGTGGGACTTCGGCCTGGCGGAGGTCAAGTAACTGGGTTTTGCGTTGCACACGACATCGCAAACGATCATTCTCCGTGTTGTCATTCGGAGCGTTCCTGGCTTTCGGTTCAAGACGACCAGCGACGTTTCTTGACCCGTCCTCAGAACTGGAGAAGACAAATCCTCCCGGTCGGAGTCGAACCATCGCCTCCTCTGCCAGGCATATTATTCCAGGTCAAGCCCCCGTAGCTCAGAGGATAGAGCGTCGGTTTCCTAAACCGTGCGTCGCAGGTTCGAGTCCTGCCGGGGGCGCTTTTGTGATGTCGCGAGACATAGGCGACTATGTCGCGAGACATCGTAGACCCCGAGAATCCCGGGTCAACACCGAGGTTCTTCACCGCTTCCAGGTACCTGAACGCTCATGACCCGACACTCCCTCGTAAGGCGGCTCCTTCCTTTCCAGAATCGCGTCGTGAACCCGCTTGTCGTGGCGTTCGTGGAGCGCGGCTTGTTTCCACCGACTTACGCGCTCTTGGAGACCGTCGGACGGCGATCCGGTCGACTTCGGAAGGTGCCAGTGGCCAACGGCCTGAAAGGGGACACCTTCTGGCTCATCGCCGGACTTGGCGAACGGGCGAGCTTCGTGCGCAACATCGGGGCCAACCCACGAGTGAGGATCAAGGCTCGGCCGGCCCGGCTTCGGGACGGAATCAGGATGGCATGGCGATCGGGAACCGCTCATCCCCTGCACGACGACGACGCGAGGGTGCGTCACCGTGCCCTCGGACGCGGGCGTCCTGGATACCGTCTGGACGGCATCCTCCTGCGTGCTCTCGATTCCGGTCAGATGCTCACGGTTCGGATCGACCTGGATTGAGCCGCCGGAATCTCTGCGCCAGCCGCTCGAGAGCGGTCAAGGCGGAAGGTGTCGTGGCCCAATAGGGTGTGGTGGTGAGCGAGACCGCATACGAAGACGTCGTGAGGGTCTTCGACGGCATACGGGGCGTCCGCTACGGAGAGGTGTTGGCGGTCTACCAGCGCGACGGCGGCCTCCAAGCCGAGGTTTGGGGCACCCAGATGCTCAACGAGTGCCCGCAGGAGCTCTGGGGGGCCCTCGACCCGAATGCCATAGCCGGGGAGATGGGGGCGCTTCTGGTCAAGCTCAACGGCCCCCGTCACTGGGTGATCGACGGGATCGGGCAAAAAGTGGCGGTGGTGGAGCCCGAGCTTCGCGACTTCGGCGGCCTGACGATGCGCCGGATCGCGACGGTCGATCTCGGCGACAACCCCGCACCGACCCCCTACCGGGAGCGCAAGGTGAACCGGGGCGCGGTCTTCTTCTTCGACCGCGGCAAGCCCGTCTACGAGCTGGTGGGGCCGGGCGGTGTGGCCTATGTCATGCAGGCCTATTGCATTGGTGTCGACCCCACGCTCACCGAAGCCGACCTGCCGGGACTCGGAGGCCGGCTCTCGCTTCCGGACGGTTGGTCCTACCGCACCCGAGTCCTCGACGAAGAGCTCAAGGTGGACACCAGGCACTCCGTCGCGACCGTGCTGCAGGACGAGCTCGAGAACAGCTACACCTTGCCCGACTGATCGGTGCACCATGGACGTGTTGGTCGTCGCAGGGGACACCGAGCCCCCCTCGCGTCTGTCGGATAGGGCACGCTACGTCCATCGTCACCGCGGAGGCGAGTCCCTCACCGCGCTTGTGGGAGACCTTCGTGCGCGCATACCTCGGCTGGTCGCGGTCGCCGGGCCTCTCGACCAAGCGATACCGGTAGCGGCCGCCCTCCGCGGAGCTGGGCTCCCGACGGTTCTCGTCACCGACGACGAGATCCCCGAGAACGCTGAATCACCCCTGACCGGGGTCGAGGTGCGGGCACTCTCGGATCCGGGCGAACCGATGGAGGTGGCCGAGTCGGTTCTCGACCTCATCGGCAACACGCCCATGGTGCGGCTCGACCGCACCGCCCGAGACCTCGAGTGCACGCTCCTCGGCAAGCTGGAGCTCTTCAACCCCGGGGGCTCTTCGAAGGACAGGATCGCGCTGAAGATGGTCGAGGCGGCAGAGCGCGCCGGCCGCCTGGAGCCCGGCGCGACGATCGTCGAGCCGACGAGCGGGAACACCGGAGTAGGGCTCGCCATCGTCGCCGCGCGCCGTGGGTACCGCTGCGTGTTCGTGTGCCCCGACAAGGTGGCCTCCGACAAGATCGCTCTGCTGCGTGCGTACGGGGCGGAGGTAATCGTCTGCCCCACGTCAGTTCCTCCCGAGCACCCCGACTCCTACTACTCGGTGTCCGACCGCCTGGCACGGGAGATCCCCTCTGCGTGGAAGCCCGACCAGTACCACAACCCGGACAACCCCCTGGCCCAGTACGAGACCACGGGCGCCGAGATCTGGTCGCAGACGCGCGGCAGGGTGACCCATTTCGTGGCCGGGATCGGCACCGGTGGCACCATCAGCGGCATCGGGCGGTACCTGAAGGAACAAGATCCCTCGGTGCGGGTGATAGGTGCCGACCCGGAGGGTTCGGTGTACTCGGGAGGCTCGGGGCGGCCCTACCTGGTCGAAGGGATAGGGGAAGACTTCTGGCCGAGCACCTACGACCCGTCCGTCGTCGACCAGGTGATAGCCGTCTCCGACGCAACCAGCTTCGCAACGGCTCGCCGTGCGAGCCGTGAGGAAGGCCTCCTCGTAGGGGGTTCGGGGGGCACGGCGATCGCGGCCGCTCTCGTGGCGTCGCGCGACCTCCCCTCCGACGCGGTCGTGGTGGTCCACATCCCTGACACCGGGCGCGGTTACCTCTCGAAGCTCTACAACGACGCTTGGATGGCCGACTACGGTTTCCTCCAAGCGGTGGGGACCACGGTCGGCGACCTCCTCTCCGAGAGAGATCCGTCTCTACCCATGCTCGTGCACACTCACCCCGAGGAGCCGGTCCGGGAGGCGATCTCGATCCTGCGCGAGTACGGCGTGAGCCAGATGCCGGTCATCAAGCAGGAGCCCCCGGTGGTGCTGGCCGAGGTGGTGGGCGCCGTCACCGAGCGCGATCTGCTCGAGCGCGCTTTCACCGACCCCGACGTCCTCGACCGACCGGTAGGCGAGGTGATGGGTGATCCCTTGCCGACCGTCGGCGCGGGCGAGCTCCTCGAGGTCGCAGTCGAGAGGCTCGAACGTGCCCCGGCGGTGCTGGTGCTCGACAGAGGGCACCCGGTAGCAGTCATGACCCGGGTGGACGTGCTCGCGTCCTTGGCGAGCCCTCCGCGTTGAGCGGCGTGGACGACCGTCTCGACCTCTCGCACCTCGGTTTCGAGACGCGCGCGGTCCACGCAGGAAGCGGCGCCGACCCGAGCACGGGCGCGGTCAACACCCCGGTGTACCTGTCCTCGACCTTCAAGCAGGACGCGGTCGGCGAGCACCGGGGGTTCGAGTACGCGCGCACCGCCAACCCTTCGCGGGCCAGCCTCGAGTCCAACATCGCGTCGCTCGAAGATGCGCAGTTCGGGTTCGCCTTCGCGAGCGGCATGGCGGCCGAGGACACCGTCATGCGCCTGCTCGATCCCGGCGATCACATGCTCCTGCCGACCGATGCATACGGTGGCACATACAGGCTGGCAACGGCTGTGCTCCGCCCGGCCGGCATCGAGGTCGACGCGTGCGACCTCGCGTCCATCGAACGGGCCCTGGAGCCGAACACCAAAATGGTATGGATCGAGACGCCGACCAACCCCCTCCTGCGTATCGTCGACATCGAAGCGACTTCTTCGGCCGCGCACTCGCAAGGCTGCGTCGTCGTGGTCGACAACACCTTCGCCACCCCCTGGCTCCAGCAGCCACTACGCCTGGGCGCCGACATAGTCGTGCACTCGACGACCAAGTATCTCGCCGGTCACTCCGACGTGGTCGGCGGGTTCGCCGCCACCGACGACGAGGCGCTGGCCGAACGCCTGGCCTTCCTCCAGAACGCGGTCGGCGCGGTGCCGGGGCCCTTCGACTGCTTCCTGGTCCAGCGCGGGGTCAAGACCCTGGCGCTGCGGATGGAGCGGCACTGCTCCAACGCCCTCGCCATCGTCGAGATGCTGCGAGCGCATCAGGCGGTCGCCGACGTGCTCCACCCGTCTCTGACCGACCACCAAGGCCACGAAATCGCCCGGAGGCAGATGCGGGCCTTCGGTGGGGTCGTGAGCTTCGCCCTTCGAGGCGGGGAGCGCGCCGCCGTCGAGGTGTGCCGGCGTACGCGGATCTTCACCCTCGCAGAGAGCCTCGGCGGTGTGGAGAGCCTCATAGAGCATCCGGCGCGCATGACCCACGCCAGCGTGGCCGGGTCGAGCAACGAGGTGAGGCCAGACCTGGTGCGCCTGAGCGTCGGGCTGGAGACAGCGGACGACCTCGTTGCCGACCTTCGTGCGGCACTCGACGGTCTCGGCTGAGTTGCGAAGGCTGCCCGGGCCCGGGGACCCGACGCTGATGGTTAGCGAGGCAACGCCTAGGCGTGCCTCAAGTTTGGCCTGTGTTGAAGGTCGTGGCCTTCGTGTAGAACTCGTTCGACCCGATGATGCCGGCGAGGACCGCCTCGAACGGCGTCCCGCTCGAGAGCGCGGACACCCACGTTGAGAGCCCTCCCGAGTCCGCAGGGCGGTCCAGGAGGACTAGGTACTGGTTCGCAATCAGGCTCGAGAGGAACTCGTTCGAAATCACGAACCCTGTCGCCACCGTGGCGCGGCTCGTCCCCGAGTTGAGCTGTGACACCCAAGACGAGAGCCCGCCGGAGTCCGGTGCGCGCCCGAGCAGGGAGTAGTAGAGGGCCGTCACGAAGCCGCTCGCGGTGCCACCCGCGTCGGAATAGAACTCCGGCGAGGCGAGTATGGCTATGAGGACGGACGCGTCGCTCGCTCCGTGCGCCAGCTGACCGACCCAAGTCGACTGGCCCGTGGGATCGACCGCGCGTCCAAGGTACGCCTCGTACAGGCCGTTGACGAAGCCGTTCCGGTACTCGGTCGACGTGGCGATGTCGTAGGCGACCTGGGCGCGGCTCGTGCCCGATGACAGGGCGGAGGAGAAGGTGCTGCTGCCGGTGGGGTCAGGGGCCCTGCCGAGCAGGTCTTCGTATGCCGCGCAGAGGAAGGCGGCGTTGCCCGAGCTCGGGGTGCAGTCGGAGGTGGTGTTGTTCCCGACCGTGGAGTTGCCCGTGATGCTCACAACGCTACCGACGTTCGCGTACAGACCCCCTTGGGAGCCGCTCAAGTTGGCGATCACCGAGCTCGAGCTGATGCTGAGAGCACCAGCGGGAACGGCAGGCACCCCGCTTGAGTTGAGGCCGCCGTCGAGGATCCCACCACCGAGGCCGGTGGCCGAGTTGTCCTCGATCTGGGACTGGCTGATCGTCAGTACCCCGCTGCTGGGGGCCATGGTGAACGGGCTGAAGTTGAGGTTGGCGATTCCCCCTCCGTAGCCGAGGTTGCCCATCGAATCAGTGGCGGCGGTGTTGCCGTTGACGGTGGTCGAGCTGATCGTCATCTGCCCGTGGTTGAGGATCCCCCCGCCGTAGGACCCGGGAGCGTTGTTCCCGTTGATCGTGCTGCCGGTGATGGTCGCCATGCCCCCGTTGGCGATGCCGCCCGCGCCGGCCATGGGGCCACCCGTCTCCGTGTTGCCGTTGACGTTCGTACCGTTGAGCACGAGCGTCGAGCTGCCGGCTGCGCCCCCGTTGCCAGTGCCGCTCGCGATCCCTCCGCCGCCGCCCGCTGAGTTGTTGTTGTCGACCTCGCTGTTGTTCAAGGTGGCCGTTCCGGCGTGGTTGAGGATGCCGCCGCCCCCGCTGCTCGTGGCCGTGTTGCCATCGACCTTGCTGTTGTTCAAGGTGAGAGTCCCGATCGGACCTAGGTCGTTGGGGTTGACGACGCCGCTAGCGATGCCGCCACCGCCCATCTGGGCCGTGTTGCCCGTGAACTCGGTCTGGTCGACCGTCACCGCCCCCTCGACGTTGAGGAGCCCGCCACCGAAGGGGCTCGATCCCCCGGTGACGGTCAGGCCTTGGAGCGTCAGGTTGCCGTTAGGGCCGTCGACCTCGAAGACGCGGAAGGTCGAGCTGTTGGCGGCGATCGTGGTGGAGCTGCCGGTGATGGTGATCGTGCTCGTGACCACCGGCAGGCCGTTCTCGCCCGTCGCCATGGAGCCTGGCCCCGAGCCGTTGCTGCCGTTGTTGGAGGCGGTGAGGGAGTAGGTGCAGCCAGACGCGAGCGTGATCGTCCCCCCGCCCCCGCTGTTGGCTGCGGTGATGGCGGCGACGAGGCCGGCGGCACCACCGCCCGTGCCCGAGCACGGCACGGTGGTGTTGGTCGTCGCACCCGCCACTGTGGCCTGTCCCACCACGATGAGCGTCCCGAGCACGGTACCGATCGCGACCGCACTCTTCACCAAGGTCGTCGCCTTCATGTTGCACCTCCAGGATCCTGTGTCGAACCCCGATCCTTCGTCCGTGTGGGTGCACGGGCCTTGGCTCGCGGGTCCCGCCGATTGCGAAGCGACTATCCCACATCGCGGTTCGTCGCGCTCGGAGTCGGGCCGGCTGGACCTCTGGCGCGTTCCCGGGATTCTCGGCCGGCCCTCAGATCAGTCCGCGACGACGGCGAACCGCGGTGAGACGCCCACCAGGCGTTCGAGCGCCGGCAGAGCTTGGCGCTCCGCCCATTCGACGTCCCTCAGGCGTTCGAGCCTCGCTCTGCGCCAGCCGCACGACGTCGCGAGCTCCACGATTCGCGCCGGCGGGGTCCCCGTGCCCAGGGGCAGCGAACTGCGCAGAGCGTCCGAGTAGCTGCCGTGGTGGTCCGGCGGCCGGCCCCTCAGCCTGTGAAGGGCGTGGCGGGCCCGCGAGCGCATCGCCTCGAGCGGATCAGCGGCTCCCCACACGCTCTCGAACAGTACGAGTCGCCCGCCGGGCGCCGACTCCTTCCAAGCAGCGAGTGCGTCGCCCGGGTCGGGGAGCGTCCACAGCAGGTGGCGCTCGATCACCGCGTCGAAGTTCCCGGGAGGGCGCTGGGCCGGGCCGAGCGCCTTGTGGATCTCGAGACCCTGGGCTCGCGCCTGCGCCTCGAGCCGCCCGAGCATCTGCGGCGAGAGGTCCATCGCGGTGACGCTGTGGCCGAGCCGGGCAGCGATGAGGCTCAGGAAGCCGGTGCCCGCGCCCACGTCCAGGACGCGCGCAGGGGCCGGCGGGAGAAGGCGGGCGAGCGCGGCAGTCCAGGCTGCCTGCACCGCCGGGTCACGAGGACGGTGCGAGACCGAGATGTCGTAGGTGGGTGCGTCTTCGTCCCAGAAGCGCTGGATCTCCTCGAGCACTCGGTCGCCGGGGAGGTTGTGGGACCGGCTCACCTCGTGCATCCTCGCACGCGCCTGGGGATGCCTCAGCCGGCGAAAAGCACGCCTTCGAGCGCGAGCAGGCGTCGCTTCATCGGCAGGCCGCCGCCATAGCCCCCGATCCT
>DATKIB010000021.1:0-5490 GCA_035509915.1 Acidimicrobiales bacterium
ACGTTCGGTGCGCCGACCGAGGGGGAGGTCCTGCTTGCCGAGGCGATCTGCGCGGCCGTGGCGGGCTGCGACCAGGTGCGGCTCGTGTCCTCCGGTACCGAAGCGGCAATGAGCGCGATCCGCGTGGCGCGCGGGTTCACCGAGCGGGACCGGATCGTGAAGTTCGACGGGTGCTACCACGGCCACGCGGATGCCCTGCTCGCCGGCTCGGGCAGCGGCGTAGCGACGTTGGGCCTGGCAGGGTCGGCCGGGGTCCCGGCGTCCGCGGTGGCCGACACACTCGTGGTCCCCTACAACGAGGTGCCCTCCTTGGACGAGCGGGTCGCCTGTGTGATCGTCGAGCCCGTGGCGGCGAACATGGGGGTGGTGGCGCCCGCCCCGGGGTTCCTCGAAGGGTTGAGGCGCGCGTGTGACCAGGTAGGAGCGCTTCTCGTCTTCGACGAAGTGATCACGGGGTTCCGGGTGGGGCGGGGCGGGGCCAGCTCGATGACCGGGGTCACACCCGACCTTTGGTGCTTGGGGAAGGTGATCGGAGGGGGGCTGCCGGTCGGCGCCTTCGGCGGTCGGCGCGAGGTGCTGGACGTCCTCGCTCCCCGTGGGCCCGTGTACCAGGCAGGCACTCTCTCTGGCAACCCGCTCGCGACCGCGGCGGGCCTGGCGGTGCTCGGGAGCCTGACCGACAAGGATTACGCGGATCTGTCCGAGCGCGTCGAGCGCTTCGCGTCAGCGCTCGGCGGGGCGCTGCGCGCTCAAGGCTTAGCGGTGCAGGTCCCGGCGGTGGGACCGCTCGTGGGCCTCTTCTTCTCTGAGGAGCCGGTGAACGAGTACGGCGGGGCGCGTGCGTCGGCTGCGAACGGTCTCTACGCCGAGTTCTTCACGGCGATGCTCGCGCGTGGTGTGGCGCTGGCACCGGGGCCCTACGAGGCTATGTTCCCCGGCTTCGCGCACAGCGAGGAGGACCTCGACCAGGTCGTGTCGATTGCCGGCGAGGCCGCAGCCACTCTGCACTCGCGCCGCTAGGAGCGCCGCTTGGAGTCGCAGAGCCCGAGCGCGCCGAGGGGCGCCCCGTAGGGCGCCCCTCGATCGAATTTGCCGGAAAGGCACTGACGTTCCGTGATGCCGCGGGTGGGACTAGCTCCCGACTGGAACGCGCAGCGGGTGTCTGGCTTGGATTCGCCAGGTGGTCCAGCGAGCCGCCTCAGCGGCCAGCCACCTCCAGGGTCCCGGGTTCATGATCGTTCAGTTGGACCACCTCCTTTCTCTGGTGCGCACATCGTATGCGCGGCTCCAGCCGTCGTGGTGCACCGCGGCGCGCGGGCGTCGAACAGGCCCTCCATCTGGACCTTCTATCCGGACCTACTACGGGCTATCCGGACCTACTACGGGCTATCGGGACCTACTACGGGCTATCCGGACCTACTACGGGACTTCCGTGGCGTACGCCGGCGCCGAGCCGGTACGCCGGTCCGCCCGAGCTACGCATCGCCGGACGCACCGGCCCCTGCCGGGTCCACTCCCAGGTGGTCGGGGTAGAGAGCCGCGTTTCGTTACGATCTCGCCCGTGAGCACCGTCAAGGAGGACGAGCTCCTCTCGGCCGACCCCCTCGACACCGGCGAGGAGGCAGAGGAGATCCTCGAGGCGACGACCCCCGGGCCGGGCCTGCGGTACGAGCGCCTGCTGATCGCGGCGGCGATCGCGGTCGTGGTCGCGGGGGTAGCCCTGCGCTTCGTGACGAAGTCCGACATGTGGCTTGACGAGGCGCTCACCTTGAACATCGCGCGGCAGCCCCTGAGCCACCTCCACGCGGCGCTTCGCCGCGACGGGGCGCCTCCGCTCTACTACGTCCTGCTCCACTTCTGGGTCGGGGCGTTCGGGACCTCCGACACTGCGGTGCGTGCCCTTTCGGGCGTGATGAGCACCCTCACCCTCCCGTTCGTCTGGGTGGCGGGGAGGAAGCTGGGAGGACGCGTGGTCGCGGCGTCGGCAGTCGTGATCGCGGCCACCTCGCCGTTCGCGATCCGCTATGCAACCGAGAACCGCATGTACGCGCTCGTGATCCTCCTCGCGGCTGCGGGGATCGTCGCGCTGCAGCGGAGCCTGGCCCGTCCCGCCGTGGGGAACCTCGTCGCAGTGGGCCTCGTGTGCGGTTTGCTGCTGTACAGCCACTACTGGGCCCTCTACCTGGTCGGTATCACAGCGCTGTGGCTCGTGTTCCAGGCGTGGCGGGGCCCCGAGGCCCGGCGCCGGGGCGCGCGCTTCTCGCTCGGGGCGCTCGTCGTCGGCAGCC
Source organism: Acidimicrobiales bacterium (assembly GCA_035509915.1). GTDB lineage: Bacteria > Actinomycetota > Acidimicrobiia > Acidimicrobiales > UBA8190 > Bog-564. The sequence continues at coordinate 2,289 of DATKIB010000021.1, forward strand.
TTACCTTCGTGCCCTGGGTGCCGACTTTCGTCTTCCAGACGCAGCACACCGGCACCCCCTGGTCGACCCCCGCGAACTTCTCGGCGATGGTCGACTCGGTGACGTCGTTCGCCGGCGGGACGACAGACGAGGGACGAGCGCTCGCGCTGGTGTACTTCGCACTCGCGGGCCTCGGGCTGTTCGGCTTGGCGCGGGGCAAGCTGCACGTCGACCTCGACCTCCGCACGCGCCCGGCCGCGCGTCCGTACGCGATCGTCATGGCGGCCACCCTCGCCACGGCCGTCGTGGGCGGGTACCTGAGCTCGAGCGGCTTCCAGGTTCGCTATGCATCCGTGGTGCTCGTACCGCTCGTGCTCCTCATGGCGCTCGGGCTGAGCACGCTCGGGGACCGCAGGATCTTCGCGGGGGTGCTCGCCGCCACCGCTCTGTTCGGGGTGGTGGGTTCGCTGCCCAACATCTGGACCAGCAGGACCGAGGCCGGCCAGGTCGCGACTGGGCTCGCTCGGTACGCCCGTGCGGGCGACGTCGTCGGGTTCTGCCCCGACCAGCTGGGTCCTGCCGTGGACCTTCTCGTCCCCGCCGGCCGCTACCAGATGACGACCTTCCCGCGCGAGACCTCACCTGCCTTCGTCGACTGGGTCGACTACGCCAAGACGTCGCACGCCGGCAAACCCGCGGCGTTCGCCTCGTACCTCGAATCGCTGGCCGGGTCCACCCACCAGATCTGGGTCGTGTGGGCCCCGGGGTACCAGACGCTCAAGACCAAGTGTGAGCAGATCGTGGCCGACCTGGTCGCCGACCCCGGGTTGACCGGGTCGACGGTGGTGCCGTTCCTCCAGGTGAACAGCCCGTGGGTCTCCTACGAGGAGATGGACCTCGTCAGGTTCGTGCACAATTAGCGGCGAGCGCGCTCAGTCACGAGGTGCGAGGCGCGCCACCGCGCTGAGGGCCCGGTAAGCCAGCTCGGGCGGCCCTGCCTCGCCGGGCCGCAGCAGATTGGCCATGATCCGGAGCAACCACTCCATACCTTTCTGGGAGCGCATACCGAGGCGCATGCAGGCCTCCATGCGCCTCGGCTGGCCGATCAGCTTCACGAAGTCCCGGGCCACCTGGTAGTAGAGGCCGTAGGCGTCATTGACCTGCTTCTCGTAGTCCGCGAGCGCTTCGCGCCCTTCGCCCGCGAGAGCGCGCCCGATGCAGGAAGCCGCGATACGTCCTGTCTCGTAGCCGTAGGCGATGCCCTCGCCGTTGAACGGGTTGATCGCACCGGCCGCGTCGCCGATCACGAGGGTGGTCGGACCTACGCGCGGGCTCATGGACAAGCCCATAGGGAGCTTCCCACCTGTGGGAGGCCCGCAGGAGCTCTGTGGCGACAGACCCCACGACTTCGGCGCCCCGGCGACGAAGGACTCCATGAGCTTCGACGTGTTGACACCGCGCCAGCGACCCTCCACCGTGAGCAGTCCCACCCCCACGTTCACCCGTCCGTCTCCCACGGGGAAGATCCATCCGTACCCGGGGAGGACCGTCCCTGACGAGTCGCGAATGTCGAGGTGTGACTCGATGAAGTCGTCGTCGTGACGCGGCGAGCGGTAGTAGCCGCGCAGCGCCATCCCGAGCGGCCGCGCCCTGTCGCGGGTCGTGCCGAGCGCCCTGCCGAAGCGCGAGTTGGCGCCGTCGGCGACGACGACTTGTCGTGCCCTGATCTTCTTGGTCCGCTGCGTCTCGCGGTTCACCACGGTCGCCCCGTTGCACGCTGGGAGCGATACGCCAGGACCGGCGAAGACAGGCCCCTCTTCGAGCATGGGCTCGACCGCCTCTGTTCCCTGCCAGAGGGTCGCCCCGGCCTTCTCCGCCCGCTCGGCCACGATCTGGTCGAGGTCGTGGCGCGTGATCACGTAGCCGGCCGAGGCGAAGGAGGTGTGGTCGGGCCACGGCAGCTCGACGGTCATCCCGTACGCGCACGCGCGCAGACCCGTGTAGCGGTGGGCGCCTGACAGCGCGCCGGCGAGCCCCATGTCCGTGAGCTGCCTCACTGCACGTGGCGTCAGCCCGTCGCCGCACGTCTTCTCGCGCGGGAAGTGCTTCTTCTCCACCACGACCACGTCCCATCCCGCGTCGGCAAGCCAGTAGGCGCAGGACGAGCCGGCAGGCCCACCTCCCACCACCAACACGTCGTGGATCTCGCTCCGGGAGGGTGCCACCGGGAGGATCCTAGAGGCGGCGGCCGAGTGGCTCCTTTGCGCCCATGCCAATGTGCTCCCGCCGAGGGTGCCGTGGTAGAACCGGAATCGGCCATGGACAACTATCTGCCGATCGTCGTGTTGCTCCTGCTCGGCGTGGTCTTCGCGGCCTTGTCGCTCGGCGCTTCCCACCTTCTCGCTCCGCGCCGGAGACCCACTTCGGCGAAGGTCGCGCCCTACGAGTGCGGCATCGTGCCCGACAGCGAACCTCCTTTGCGTTTTCCGGTGCGCTTCTACCTCGTCGCCATGATCTTCATCATCTTCGACATCGAGATCATCTTCCTCTATCCCTGGGCCGTCGTCTTCAGGCAGCTCAGGACGTTCGGCCTGGTCGAGATCCTCGTGTTCGCCGCCGTCGTCTTCGTCTCGTTCATGTACCTAGTCGCGAACGGGGCCCTCGACTGGGGCCCGGCCAAGCGGTTGCGCCCGGCCGTCGGGACTCGTACCACCGAGTCCACGGTGGGCCGGGTGGGCGCGGCCGCAGGCTCACGGTCCGACGAGGCGGCCTGAGGGCTAGAGAGTGGGCCTCGAGGACCTACAGCACAACTTCCTGACGGCCCGTCTCGAGGACGTGGTCAAGTGGGCGCGTCGAAGCAGTGTCTGGCCGGTCACGTTCGGTCTGGCGTGCTGCGCGATCGAGATGATGGCGGTGGGCACGGCCGACTTCGACATAAGCCGGTTCGGCATGGAGGTCTTCAGGGCTTCTCCACGCCAGGCGGACCTCATGATCGTGGCAGGCCGTGTCTCGCAGAAGATGGCTCCCGTGCTCCGGCAGGTCTACGACCAGATGATGGATCCGAAGTGGGTCATCTCGATGGGCGTGTGCGCGTCGACCGGAGGGATGTTCAACAACTACGCCATCGTCCAGGGCGTCGACCAGGTGGTACCCGTCGACGTCTACACCCCTGGGTGCCCACCGAGCCCCGAGACGCTGCTGCACTCGATACTGACGTTGCACG
>DATKIB010000022.1:0-28063 GCA_035509915.1 Acidimicrobiales bacterium
CAGCCGGATGCTCTCGGCCTCGTCCATGACGCGGCTCTTCGAGTAGCGCTCCTGGCCGCTCGGCACGTCGAAGGTGACCGGGTCGAGCACGCGAAGCTTGAACTTGGAGGGGAAGTACAACAGCAACCCGAGGGGCCCGAACATCAGCATGTTCGCGGTGATGGGCACGTACGGGACCCCGAGCGCCCTTGCGATCGCGGGCAGCCGCAGGACGATGGGCATGGACTCCTCGGCTCCGACGACCGCGATAGGCACGACGGGCACCCCCGCGCGCATGGCGATCTCGACGAAGCCGCCACGGCCGAAGCGCCTCAACCGGTAGCGATCCGCGTACGTCTTCGAAGGGCCCTTCGTGCCCTCGGGGAACACCACGGCAAGCTGGCCCTGGTCGCGAAGCAGGCGGAGCGCGTTGTCGGGATGGGCCGGGAGCCCGCCTACACGGGCCCACCCGGTGCCGAGCCAAGGGGTCTGGCGGAAGAAGTAGTCGGCCATGCCGTAGACCGCACGCCCGAGCTCGACCTCGATCCCGTGCATGATCACAGGCGCATCGGAGGGGATCGCCCCTGCGTGGTTGGCGACCAGCAGGGCTCCTCCCGTCTTGGGGATCTTCTCCAGCCCCTCCCACTCGGCGCGGAACCAGTACTTGTACAGCGGCTCGTAAATCCGGCGGGCGACCGAGCGCGCGTGCTCGGATCTGCCCCACTCGTCTACGTCGGAGACCCTCTTGCCATCCGAGAGCCAGTCGTCGCTCTGCCGCGGCAGCGGTACGAGGGCAGCCTGCCGGTCTGCTTGCGCCGTCGGTCGGGTGGCCGCCATCGGGTCATGGTACCCGCCGTCAATGCGCCGGCCCCCGCCGGTGCCGGAGGTTCAGGGGCGTCCGGCGCCCACGAGCCCCCCGGTGAAGAGTGGGTCGAAGGAGACGAGCGTCCCGGTCTCTGCGGCCTGGATGATCGTGTTGGTGCCGTAGGGTCCCGAGCCCACGTACATCACGACGTGGTCGATCGTGTTGTCCCCGTCGAGGTTGTAGTAGAAGAGCAGGTCCCCGGGCTCTACGTCTGCCAGCGGTACGTGGGTGGTCTCGGTGTACTGGATGGCGGTCGAGTGGGCGAGCGAGACGCCCGCCGCCTTCCACGCGAGCATCGTGAGCCCCGAGCAGTCGACGCCGCTGGCGCTTGCACCGCCCCACACGTAGGGCACGCCGAGGTACTGCTCGGCGGCGTGGACCGCGGCCTCTCCAGCGGCGCTCGGCGCGTTGCCCGACCCCGTGCCCACCGTGGAGGTGCCGGCGTTGCCGGCCGAGTTCGCCGCCTGGTTGGCGGACTGGGTGGCGGCCACTGCGGTGCTCGCAGCCCCCAGGCTCTGGGCGACCTGGGCTGCTTGGGCCGCCTGGGTCGCGGCTTCCTGCTTCTGCTGCTGGTTGGTGGCGGACGCGCCCGCAGCGGCCTGCGACGCCGCCTGCTGCGCGGCTTGCTCCGCCACGAGCTCGGCGAGGTTGCCCTTCACCTGGGAGAGCGTGGTCTGGGCCTCGGCCGCCGCCGCCTCTGCCCCCTGCTGGGCCTGCTGCACCTGAGCCGCCTGCGCCGCCGCCTGCTGCTCCTGCACGGCGAGCACGCTCTCGTTCGCGGTCAGCTGCCTCTGGGTGGTCTCGAGGGCGGAGACCGCCTGGCTCACGTCGCCGATCGCCGCGGCCTGGTACTTGTCGTGGAGCACCGACGTGTCCGAGGTCGAGTCGAAGGTGGAGCTCAGGCTCTCGGCTGGGGCGTCGTACATGTATGCGTTGAGGGCGTCTGTGAGCAGCTGGTGTCGGTCGGAGGCCACGCGGGCCCGGCCGGCGGCGAGCTCTGCTTCGGACTGGGCCAGCTGCGACTGGATCTGCGCGAGATGGACGTTGGCCTCGTCGTACTGCTCGGCGAGGGCGCCGACCTGCTGCTGCTGCGAGGAGATCTGGGCTTCGAGGGCACCGACCCGAGACTCGGCGGAGCCGATGGCGGAGGAGCCCCCCGACGGCGTCTGCGAGGAAGCTCCCGGAGCCGCGTAGGCGCCGGGTTGCGCGGCCACCGTGGAGATCGCCACACCGGCCAGCACCGCTGCGCTCGCGGCAGCCATGCGCCTACCCGGGCCCAGCAGGAGGCGCCGGGTCACGGCCAACCTGGTCACACCAGGCCCATTTGCCACTCTAACAACACTAGTTGACATGTCTCTTCCCTGGAAGGCTGGAAGCGGGAGCCCTTGGGCACCGGGCAGCCTGTTTGACCACGCATGGCCGCGCCTCTACCGTGCGTTGGCGCTCTTGGCTGTCCGAGTGATCCGTGTATCGGCCAAGCAGCGGGGAACCTTGAGGTGAGCGGCTGCCGCGCCCCATCGCTGGTCCGTCACCGATGGGGTTACGCAATCCTTGCCGGGTGAACAGGAGGAGGCTGTGGACGGCGTTGTGTCGGTCGCCGGCGGGCTGCTCCGGGGCTCGCCCGAGGGCGCGCTGTGGGTGTTCCGGGGCGTCCGTTATGCGGGCTCCCCGGTCGGAGCGCGTCGCTGGCGCCCGCCGGTGCCCGTCGAGCCGTGGCGCGGCGTGCAGGACGCCCTTTCGTGGGGCCCGATCGCTCCCCAGTCCCCGCCGGTGCCGGGCTTCAGCATCCCGGGCGACCCCGAGGACTCCCACGAGGACTGCTTGAGCCTCAACATCTGGACCCCCGGTCTCGACGACCGGAGGAGGCCGGTGCTCGTGTGGGTGCACGGCGGCGGCTTCACGACCGGGTCCGGGGCCAGCGTCGTATACCGCGGGGATCGCCTGGCGGCACGCGGCGACGCCGTGGTCGTGACCCTCAACTACCGACTGGGTGCCCTCGGCTTCCTCGCCCACCCTGATCTCGGGTCTGACGACTCCGCCGGCTGCGGCAACTGGGGGCTTTGGGACCAGCTCGCCGCTCTCGGCTGGCTTCAGGAGAACGTGGGGAGCTTCGGCGGGGACCCGGGCAACGTCACGCTCTTCGGCGAGTCCGCCGGAGCGATGAGCATCGCGGCCCTGCTGTCCTCGCCCGCCTGCGGGGGGCTCTTCCAGCGGGCGGTCCTCCAGAGCGGTCCCCCTGCGACCGCCGACGTCGGGTGGGCGGCGCGCAGAGCCGAACGGCTGAGCGAGCTCGCCGGCGTGCCTTCACCTGGCGGCCTCGACCGCCGGGCGTTGGAGCACGTGGACCCCCGACGCCTCGTCGGCGCGACGCAGGAGCTGGCGAAGGAGGTGCCTGCAGACGGCGGGCTCCCCCTACCGCTTCTGCCCGTCGTCGACGGCACGATCATGTCGAGGCCGCCTGCCCAGGCCGTCGCAGACGGCTGCGCCGCCCGAGTCGACCTCCTGATCGGCACCACCCGCGACGAGGCGGCCCTTTTTATCGCCACGGACCCCTCCGCCCAGCAGCTCGACCACCGCAAGGTGGTCCGCCGCGTCCAGCGCGTCGTGGAGGGTCGAGGCGCGCAGTCTCTGGTCGAGGCGTACCGCGAGGCGCGCGCCACGCGCGGCGAGGGCACCGAGCCTCGCGATCTCCTCACCGCGATCACGACCGACTTCGTGTTCAGGCTGCCCTCGCTCGCACTGGCGACCGCGGCCCACAAGCACCGGCCGTCGACCTACGCCTACCTCTTCACCTGGGAGTCCCCGTTCCTGGGTGGGATCTTCGGCTCGTCGCACGGCTTGGAGATCCCCTTCGTCTTCGGCTCGGTGGAAGACGATTCGGTCGGTGCGTTCAGCGGTTCGGGGCGCGATGCTGTCGAGCTCTCGCACGCGATGTCCGAAGCGTGGCTGGCCTTCGCTCGCACCGGTGACCCCTCGTGCGACGCCGTGGGCGAGTGGCCCTCCTACGACCCGCTGCGTCGCCCGACGATGGTGCTCGGATCGCGCGTCGGTGTGGAGGACGACCCCCGCGGGCGCGAGCGCCTCGCATGGGACGCGGCGGGGATCGAGATCGCAGGCGGCCACCATCACGGGTAGATAGAGATCTGAAGATGCATCGAGACGCCGACACCCGCGCCGGGGGTGTAGCCCAATGGCAGAGGCAGGGCGCTTAAAACGCCCACAGTGAGGGTTCGACTCCCTCCACCCCCACCGACCCGTCGCACGACCCCGCCCGAACGACCTGTCCCAACCGACCCGTCCCAACCGACCCGACCCGTCCCAACCGACCCGAAAGGCAATGGAGCAACGAATGACACGACCGAATCGATCGACACGCACCGCCGGCCCGGGTGGTGCTCGGCGGGGACGAAGAGGAGCCCTCGGCGTCGCAGCGGCCCTCACGGTGCTGGCGACGGTCGCGGCGTGTGGGGGACCCGCTTCGACCCCCGACGCACATCCGCTCTCAGGGCCGACCTATGAGGTCACGACGGCGAAGATCAAGGGTCTCGGCACCGTGCTCGTGGACGGCAAGGGATTGACCTTGTACCTCTTCGTCCCCGACGACCACTCGTCGAAGTCGGTGTGCAGCGGCACCTGCGCCGTCGCGTGGCCACCGCTGGTCTTGCCGAAGGGCGTGTCCGCTCCTCTTGCCGGGAACGGGGTGACGTCGGCGTTTCTTCGGACCACGACGCGTGCCGATGGGAGGGTGCAGGTCACCTACAACGGCTGGCCCCTCTACAGGTGGTCGGCAGACTTGAGTGCGGGACAGGCAACGGGGCAGGGACTGTTCAACAGTGGCGGTCCGTGGTACGTCGTCAGCCCGAAGGGAGGACCCATCCGGACTCTCGCGTGACGCCGCGTGCCGGTGCCGCCGGGTCGGGTCGCGGGACTGCCTCCGCCTACCCTTGGAGCTCGCGCGAGTGCGGGGGCGAGTCCTCGGACCTGCCGCAGACGCCTTCGTCGGCGATCTTCTCGAGCGCCTCGGCCAACGAGGCGAGCTGGCGCCGGCTGAGGCGGTCGACGAAGTGCCTGCGAACCTGCTCGACGTGGTCCTTGGCCGCGCGCTCGAGGCGCCGGCGGCCGGCAGGGGTGAGCCTCGCGAGGCTGCCACGGCGGTCGGTGGGACATCGCAGGCGTTCGACGAATCCTTCGCTCACGAGGCCGTCCAGGCGGCGCGTCAACCCACTGGGGGAGAGCAGCAGCTGCTCCGCCAGGTCGCTCATGCGCAGCATCTCACCCTCGGCCTCCGAGAGGTGCACGAGCACCGCATACTCGGCGACCGACATCTGCTGCGTCTGCTGCAGCTCGGCGTCCAGGCGCGACATGAGGCGCCAGTGAGCCCCGAGCAAGGCTCGCCAGGAGCGCGACTCGAGCTCGTCGAGCCATTCGGCGCCTGTCATCCCCCAAAGGGTACCGGCTCTTGCGCTCGCAAAATGCTGTTGACGTCGTCGCCGCATGCGGGCACGTGGATCAGCTGCGACGCCCGCCGCCCGGTTAGCCTGCGCCTGCGGCGGCAGAGAAGGGACTTTGCAACGTGACCGAACGCACGACCGGGAAGCCCACCGGCGCAGCGTCGGAGGAGGCAGCCCGCGGCGCGACCCCGAGGCCGGCGCCGCAGAAGCAGAAGCTGCTCGAGGATCTGGTCGGCGACCTCGTGGCGGAGCACCAGGTGCTCGACGAGATGGTGGCGGGTGTACACGAGACATCGTGGGATCTGCCGACGCCGGCCGAGGGCTGGGCAGTGCGCGACCAGGTCAGCCATCTCGCGTTCTTCGACGAAGCTGCCACCCTCGCGCTGATCGATCCCGAGGCCTTCTCCGAACGCGCGCAGTCGGTGCTCTCGGGCGGCTCCGATCCGATGGACGAGCATCTCCGGCGCGGACGCGCGATGGCGCCGGAGGACCTGCTCGAGTGGTGGCGCAAGGCGCGTCGGGGGCTGACCGAGGCCGCGCCCTCGAGCCCGCCGGGCACTCGCGTGCCTTGGTACGGGCCGCCGATGGCGCTCGAGTCGTTGATCTCGGCGCGGGTAATGGAGACCTGGGCGCACGGCCAGGACGTCGCGGACGCGCTGGGTGTGCTCAGGGTTCCCACTGACAGGCTGCGCCACGTCGCCCACATCGGGGTGCGCGCACGCCCATTCTCCTATGCGGTGCGCGGTCTGGAGCTCCCCTCCGGCTCGGTGCGCGTCGAGCTCGATGCCCCTTCCGGTGAACGTTGGGAGTGGGAAGCCCGAGGAGTCGACGCCAGAGCAACTGCAGGCGCGACCGGCGATCCAGTGGACGACGCGTCCGGCAAAACGCAGGACGGCGCCACCGGCGAGATCGGCACGGTGCGCGGTACGGCGCTCGACTTCTGTCTGGTCGTGACCCAGCGCCGGCACGTCGACGACACCGGTCTCGAGGTCGACGGCGCGCTCGCTTCCGGGTGGATGCGCATAGCCCAGGCCTTCGCCGGTCCACCCGGGCGGGGACGGGCCGCCGGATCCGCGCGCGACGCGCGCGGATGACGCGGGCTCAGGTCTCGGCGGCTGACGGCAGCTCGGCCCCGGCTTTGCGGGCCGCGGGCGCGCGAGCGCCTTTGCGGCGGTGGCGGCGAAGCAACAGCCCCATGGCCACCATCCCCGATCCGAACAGGCACAGGCCTGCTATCTCCACCGCGAGCGATCCCTGCGGCGAGCTCTGGCGCAGGAACACGAATTCCTCGTAGAAGCGACCGAGGCCCCACAGGCCGGCGGTGGCCGCGAGCACGAACCCCGCGGGACGGTCGTGGTACCTGCGCTCGAGCAGCAGGAGGATCCCGAAGATGACGAAGCTGTCGATCGACTGGATGATCGGGACCGGCACCCTCTTGCCCTGCTCGCCGGCGTAGTACATGCCGTACCACGCGCTGGTCCTCGCTCCGCCCCCCGCCACCATGAGCTGCGGGCCGAGCAGCCGCCCGATCCCCCAAGCGGCCATGAGCACCGGCGACACCAGGTCGAGGGCTCTCACCACTCCGAGCTCGGGGCACCGCCTGCGTGCGAGCAGTACACCTGTGGGGACGCCGCCCAGCAGCCCGCCGAACGAGGAGAGCCCTCCGTGCCAGATCGCGAGGATCTCGCCGGGGTTGGAGCTGTAGTACGAGAGGTCCGAGAGCACGTGAAGCGCGCGGGCGCCGACGATCGAGGCCACGACGACCCAGAGAAACACCCCGGTCAGCCATCGCGTTTCGTACCCGTTCTTGCGCAAGCGGTGGTCGAAGTAGCGGTAGGCAAACCAGAACGTGATCGCGAGCCCGATGCCGTAGGTGTGCACGAGCAGCGGCCCGATGTGGAACGAGACGGGGATCGGCTTCACGAGGCTCCAAGGCTACCGCCGGCCCCGGAGAACGCCGCCGCGCCATCGCGGCCTCGGGCGGGTGCTCGCCTAGTGTGCCTGCATGGGTGTTCTCGAAGACAAGGTGGCCGTCGTGACCGGCGGCGCTTCGGGCATCGGCCTGGCGAGCGCGACCCTGATGGCCGAGCAGGGCGCGCGCCTGGTCGTGGTGGACATCGACGGCGCCGGAGCCGAGCGCGCGGCCGCGAGCATCGGGGGTGTGGCGGTTCGGGCAGACGTGAGCAGCAGCTCGCAGTGGTCCTCGGTCGTGGACTCCGTGAGGGGGCTCGGCGGGGTGGACGTGGTCTACCTGAACGCCGGCGTCACCACAGGGCAAGAAGACCTGACCCTGCTCGGGGACGAGCAGTACCGACGGATCACGGGCGTGAACGTCGACGGCGTGGTCTTCGGCGCCCGCGCCTTGCTCCCCGAGCTCGAGGCGAGAGGCGGGGGCGCGATCGTCATGACCGCCTCGATCGCGGGCCTGGTGGCCTTCCCGGCTGATCCCATGTACACGATGACCAAGCACGCCGTGGTAGGGCTCGCTCGTGCCCTCGCCCCGCGCCTGGCCGAGAAGGGCGTCACCGTGAACGCCATCTGCCCGGGGCTCGTCGACACGCCTCTCATCGACGGGGAGGTGCGCGACGCGCTCGCGGGATCCGGCTTCCCGCTCATCGACGCGTCATCGGTCGCCGAGGCGGTGCTGGCTGCCGCTGTGGGCACCGAGACCGGGCAGGCGATCGTGGTGCAGGCCGGGCGCGAGCCCACGCCGTACCGTTTCGGCCGCGCCCCCGGACCGCGCGCTCCCGGCGCAGAGGGAAAGATCCCGCCCGGCTGGCTCGCCGACCAGAGCGGTCCGCGCAGCTGAGCCGCCGCCGGGCTCCGCCTGAGCGGTGAGCCGCTGAAGCAGGTCTGTCAGGGGCGCCCGGCTCCGACGAGCCCGTTGTTCCAGATCGGCGCGTAGCTCACGGTCTCCCCGGTCTCTGGCGCCTGGATCACCTCGTCGCCTCCGACGTACATCGCCACGTGCTGGATGCTGCTCGTGCCGTCGTTCCAGAAGAGGAGGTCGCCCGGCTCGAGGTCCGACAGCGAGACGTGGGCGATCGCGTCGTACTGGTCCTGGGCGGTTCTAGGGATGCTCACGCCCGCCTGGCCCCAGGACCACTGGGTCAGGCCCGAGCAGTCGAAGCCGACACCTGGGGTCTCGCCACCCCACACGTAGGGCACTCCGAGCTGCGACTTCGCAGCCTGCACGGCTCCAGCAGCGCCCGGGGCGACCGGGACGGCGGTGAAGGTCGCCGTGGCGCCCTGGCCGGGCAAGTGCGATCCACCGCCCGAGGCCGAGGACGCCGCCGCGGCAGCCCGCGCCGCTGCTGCTTCTTGAGCCTGTCTGGCCTGGAAGGCTGCCGCCTGCGCCGCCGCCTCGGCAGCCTGCTGCTGAGCGACCAGCACTGCTATCTGGCCCTTCACCTGGGTGAGCGTCTGTTGCTCGGTTTGCTGCTCGGCCTGGGCCGCTGATCGGGCGCCCTCCAACTGGGTGGCCGCAGCCTGGGCCTGGGACTCGGTGGTCTGGAGCTGAGACTGCTGGGCTGCGAGCGTCACCTGGGCCGCTTGGAGCGTGTCGATGGCGCCGGAGAGGTTGCCCGCCGCGACGGAGCGGTACTCGTCTGTGAGCGGGGCCTGTGCGCTCGGCCCAGCGAAGAAGCTCTCTAGCCCTACGTCGGAGCCGTGCATGTACACCGAGAGGGCCTGGCGGCGCAGGCTGCCGCGAGCCTGCGTGACTTTCTGCTTGGTGAGGGTGATCTGACCCTCGATGACCGATTCCTGCGCGGCCAGCGCCTGCACCTGCTGCTGGGCCGCGTCGTACTGCTGGGAGAGGATGTCCAGCCGTTGCCCTTCGGCCTGGATCTCGGCTGTGAGCTGCGAAGCCTCGGCCTGCGCGCTCGACAAGGTGTCGGCGGAAGCGGGCTGCGGGGAGGAGAGCAAGGGGAGGACCGCAGCTGCGATGACAAAGGCACCGATCGAGGCGGCCCCCGCAGCAAACCGAGAGCGTAGCGACGGCCCTGTCCGTCCCCACCCCGAACGCGCCGGCCTACGGCCCGCGGCGCAAGTCACAATGGGAGAACTGTCTAGCCCGTTTGTGCGGTGAAGAGCAAGCATTTCCGGTTCCCGTGAGGAGCGTCTCCGGTTCTCGTGAGGAGTCCACGTCGGCGCGACGACATAGCGTCGGGGGGGTGCACCCCATCGAGCGACTGCGCTATGTCGCCAGGGCGGGCTGGGCCGGTCCCTCCGAGCTCGCCGCCGAGGCGGCGTGGGCGCTCGCGGACCTCGCGGAACGCGAACCCGCCGCTCTCGTGCCGGCTTGCCGACGCCTGCTCGACCGGCAACCCGGCTGCGGTCCGCTCTGGTGGTTGTGCGCACGCGTGCTCAGCGCCCCGGACCCCGTGACCGAGGCGGTGGTATGCGCCGAGGAGCTCTGCGACGACCCCACCGCGTCCCTCCTGCTCGAGGCGCTCCCGCCCGGAGCGCGCGCTGTGCGCCGCGGCGGGATCGGCGAGGTGGCGGGCGCGGACTACGTGGTCGTGGAGGCGGAGGCGCTCGGCGCAACGGGCATGGTGGCAGATGCCTCCTGCGCCGGGCTGATCGAGGCGGCGCGGGCCGCGCAGGTGCCGCTTTGGGCGGAGGCCGGCGTGGGCAGGCTCCTGCCGCCGCGGCTCTGGTCTGCCATGTGCCGCCGCCTGGGCGCTGAAGGTCCGGCCGCTGCGCGCCCACAGCACGTCCGCGGCCACAGCAGGCTGTTCGACCACGATCTCCTCGAGCAGGTGGTGGGTCCCTACGGTGCGCGTCCGTTGGCGGAGGCGCTGGCTGTCCGCGACTGTCCGGAGCCCCCCGAGCTGCTCGAGCACTAGCCTCACCGCCCATGGGCGAGATGATCGAGTTTCCTAGCAACGGGTCGGTGGGACAGGGTTACCTGGCCACCCCGCCGGGCGGGGGTCCCGGGGTCGTGGTGATCCAGGAGTGGTGGGGGCTCGTGCCGCACATAAAGGACGTGTGCGATCGCTTCGCCTCCGAAGGCTTCACCGCGCTGGCCCCTGACCTCTACCGGGGCAAGGAGGTGTCCGAGCCCGACGAAGCCGGCAAGGCCGCCATGGCGATGGAGGCCGAGACGGCGGTTCGCGACATGTCCGGGGCGGTTGACGAGCTGCGCCGCCGGGCCGGCTCCGAGAAGGTCGCTGTCGTGGGCTTCTGCATGGGCGGGGGCCTCGCCCTCACCCTTGCAAGCAGACGCCCGGACGCCGTCGTCGCGTGCGTCCCGTTCTACGGCGTGAGCCTCCGGCCGGACCTCCAGCCGGACTATTCGTCGTTCGAGGCGGCCGTTCTCGGCCACTACGCCGAGCTCGACCAGTACTGCACTCCCGACGCCGCTCGCGCGCTCGAGGCCCGCCTGAAGGGCCTCGGTCGGGAGGCGGAGATGCACATCTACCCGGGCGTGGACCACGCCTTCTTCAACGACACGAGGCCCGAGGTCTACGACGCCGAGGCTTCGGCTACGGCCTGGAAGCGCACCATCGACTTCTTGCACTCGCATCTGGGCTGATCCACCTACCTGGAGGCCCCATCAGCCTCGCAAGTAGGATCTTTCGCATGTCAGAACGCAGCCGCAGCCTTCCGCGCCGTTCCTGTTTCTCGACGCCCGGCTCCAACGAGCGTTTTCTCGAGAAGGCCCCGACCGTCCCCGCGGACATGTCGTTCCTCGACCTCGAGGACTCGGTCGCTCCGCTCGAGAAGGAGGCGGCGCGCTCGAAGGTTGTCGACGCCATCCGAAAGCAGAGCTGGGACGATCGCGTGCTGTGCGTGAGGGTCAACGCCTGGGACACCAAGTGGACCTACGCAGACGTGATCGAGGTCGTGGGCAATGCCGGCGAGCGGCTCGACGAGGTGATGCTGCCGAAGGTGCAGTCGGCCGCCGAGGTCGTCGCCCTCGACCTCTTGCTCGCCCAGGTGGAGAAGACGAGCGGTTTGCCTCCGGGCCACATAGGCATCGAGGCGCAGATCGAGACGACGCGGGGCCTCATCGCCGTCGACGAGATCTGCGCCGCCTCGTCGCGGCTCGAGACGATCATCTTCGGTCCCGCCGACTTCGCCGCCTCGATGGAGATGCCGGTGCTCACGGGCGGGGTGCAGATACCCGAGTATCCCGGAGACCACTTCAACTACGTGTTCAGCCGCATCCTCATGGCGGGGAGGGCCAACGGCCTCCAGGTGATCGACGGCCCGTACCTCAAGGTGAAGGACCTTGACGGACTGCGCGACTTCGCGCAGCGGACGAGGATCCTGGGATACGACGGCAAGTGGGCGCTGACACCCGACCAGGTCACGGCGCTCAACGAGATCTACTCGCCCACACAGGAGCAGTTCGACCGGGCCTTCGACATCCTCGACGCCTACGAGAAGGCCACCGCCACTGATCGAAAGGGCGCGGTGATGTTCGGCGACGAGATGATCGACGAGGCGAGCCGCAAGATGGCGACCAAGTTCGTCACGCGCGGCGAGCGGGCCGGGCTGCGCAGGTCCAAGGGATAGGGACCTCGCCCTCCTACCCTCTTCGGTGAGGGGAAGGGGTCGCTATGAGGCAGCCTGCTCGATCAGGCGGCGAGCGACGACTTTGAGGGCCAGGGTCTCGTCTGCGCCCTCGAAGATCGAGAGCACCCTCGCGTCCACGAAGTAGCGGCTCACGGCGAACTCCTCGGCGTACCCCATCCCGCCGTGGATCTGCATGGCTTCGCGCGTGACCCACTCAGCAGCACGGCAGACGTAGGCCTTGAGCATCGAGGCCTCGAGCGTCGCCTCGCCCTTCGCCATCAGACGGGCCACCTGGTACGAGGACTGGCGGGTGGCTTGGATGAGGACCGCCATCCTGCCCAGCTTCGCCCTCGTGAGCTGGTACTCGACGATCGGCTTTCCGAACACGACGCGGTTGCGCGCGTAGTCGAGCGCTGCCTCGTAGGCGGCCTGCATCACGCCCAGTGCGCGCGCTGCTGTCTGCAGCCGCCCGTTCTCGAAGCCCGCCATCTGCAGGTAGAAGCCGCGGCCGAGGCCTTGCTCCCCACCGATCAGGTTGTCCGCCGCGACGAACCAGTTCTCGAAGGCGATCTCATAGGAGTGCATCCCGCGGTAGCCGATCGTGTCGATCGGACGGCCCTCCATCCGCCCACCGTGGTCCCCACCACCGCCGCCGCCGGGAGGTTGGGTGAGCACGAACCCGCTCCCGTCGGCACGCTCTTTCTCCACGACGAGCAGCGACAGCCCCCTGTGCGCCTTCGACCGGTCGGGATCGGTACGGGCGAGGAGCATCAGGACGTCGGCGCGCGCCGCGAAGGTGCACCACGTCTTCACCCCGTTGACGAGCCAGCCACCCTCGGTCGGTGTGGCCGAGGTGACGACCGAGGCGACGTCGGAGCCGAAGTCCGGCTCGGTGACGGCCACGGCGGGCATGACTTCGCCGGAAGCGAGCCTCGGCAGCCACTTGCGCTTCTGTTCTTCCGTGCCACCCGCTACGAGCGCGCGCGACAGGATCTCGGGACGGGTGATGAGCGAGCCCCCCGCGCCGAGCGACCCCCACGACAGCTCCTCGGTGGCCACCACCATCCCCAGGTAGTCGCTCTCGCCGCCCGTTGCGTAGCCGCCGTAGATCTCGGGGATCGAGAGCCCGAGGGCCCCCATCTCGGCCAGGCCCGAGATGATCTCCTCCGGCACGTCGGAGTTGGCGCGATGTATGTGCTCTGCACGCGGTCGCAGCTGCTCTTCGGCGAAGCGATGGAAGGTCTCGCGCACGAGGGCGAAGTCCTCTTCGAGGTGCCGGTCGCCTTCGACGTCGCACAACGAGGCCAAGAAGGCCGGGTCGTGGTACGCCGACACGAACCCGCCGGCGGGGTCCAGCCAGTGCGCTTGTGTGTCCCACAAGGCTTCGCGACCGATCAGACGGGTGCTGAGGTCGCACAGCACGTCCGCCACGAACGCGCAGGCGATCCGCGCCTCTGAGTCTCCGTGGCGTGCGTACTCCAGCGCGGCTTCGGCACTGCGCACGCCCGCAGCCGCGTGCGCCAGGTCGTAGGCGACCACCTGCTCGACATCGGCGCCACCCGATGTCCCGAGCCGCCGGGCAGCAGCCGCGACCACCGAACCCGCGAGCGCAACGGCCTCCTCGGCCGCCCCTAGGTCCGGCGAGTCGCCGAGGGTCTCTGCGTCACCCGACGGAGAGCCTGACACCGGTGAAACCCTAGAGCGCGCTCTCGGCGCGGCCCACGACGGTGACGAGCGGCGGGAGTACCACCGGGTCGTCGCCCGGGTCCACGCCCGTGAGAGCGCTCAAGTAGTCGCGTACCGGGCCAGGGCCTGCGCCGGCGGGTGCTTCGGCCCAGGCGTCTGTGATCTCGAGTCCTGCTTCGCGTGCCAGTGAGGGTAGGAGGGCGCCCACGTCGGGATGAAGCGCTTCGGGCATCGACATCGCCGCGCCCCCCACGCGCCCGGCGGAGGTTATGGGCTCCTGGGCCACGACCCATCCGCCAGGTTTCACTGCGCGGCGCATGCGGTCGAGCACGACGGCCGGATCAACGACGTGCATGAGGAGGAACCGGCAGAAGGCGAGGTCCACCGGCTCGGGGAGCAGAAGGTCCTCCCCGGCTTGTGTGATCGCCAGCACCTGGCTGTGCGCGGCCGCCGCGGCCGCTGTCTCGTCGCGTGCACGCGGGTCGCTGTCGACCGCGTAGACGCGTCCAGAGAGACCGACGATCTCGGCCAGGGCGACCGACACGTCGCCCCCGCCGGCGCCCACGTCGACGCAGCGCCAACCCGGGCCGATACCCAGGCGTTCGAGCGCGGTCGCGAGCGGACGCCTGTACACGTCGTCTCTCAGGGTGTCGGGCACAGGCGCAGACGCTACCGGTCCGGCGAGGCACGTCTCCCGCCCGGCTCTGCGCCCGCTCCGCTCTGCTCCCGACGGGTAGCCTGCCCCCCTTATGAAGGTGACGATGCTGCTGTGCGATTCGGCCCAGGTCGCCGACGGGAAGCTCTTCGTGCTCGGCGGAGGCTGGTCGCTCACAGGTCCGGATCCCACACCCTCGGCTATCGCGATGAAGATCGACGTCGGCTGGCACGAGGCGGAGCATGCGCACCACTGGGAGCTGTACCTCGAGGACGCCGACGGCCGCCCGGTGATGGTCGACACTCCCGAAGGTACCCACCCGGTGGAGGTGCGCGGCGAGTTCAACGTGGCGCGGCCGGGCACCGTGCCCGAGGGCACGCCGATCGACGTGGCTCTCGCGGTGAACCTCGGCCCACTGCCGCTCCAGCCGGGCAATCGCTTCACCTGGCGGCTCACCATCGACGGCAACGCCGACGCGGACTGGGCGCTGGCCTTCACCACCCGCCCGCGTCCCGACACCGAGGCCTGATCGGCGTCCGGTCGGCCCATCCGCACGTTCTAAGTAGAGTCGACCCGTGACCGTCCACGAGCGCCCATTCGGCCGCTACTTCGAGGACTTCGAGGTCGGCGACGTCTACCGGCACTGGCCCGGCAAGACCGTCACCGAGTACGACGACCACCTGTTCTGCATGATCACGATGAACCACCACCCCCTGCACACCGACGAGTGGTTCGCAGAGCACTCGACGGTGCAGGGCCGCAACGTGGTCGTCGGCAACCTCGTCTACTCGATCGTGCTGGGCATGAGCGTCCCGGACGTGAGCGGGTCCTGCATCGCCAACCTGGAGGTCGAGTCGCTCGTCCACCGCCATCCCACGTTCCACGGCGACACCATCTACGCGGAGAGCCGCGTGCTCGACAAGGTCGAGTCCAAGTCGAAGCCCGACCGGGGCGTGGTGACGGTCGAGTCGAAGGGTTTCAACCAGAGAGGTGAGGAGGTCTGCTACTTCCGGCGCAAGGTGATGGTCTGGAAGCGCTCCTCGGCGCCCCGCCGCAAGCGTCCCTATCCCGAGGACGTCTGGGCCTGACGGGCCGAGTCGAGGAGGCCGATCTGGGCTTCTCGGCCGCCGGTCCTGTCCGGTCGTCTTCTAAGAGGCCAGGAAGCGCAGCACCCGCTCGGCGACCAGGTCCGGCTGCTCGAGGTGCAGGAAATGGCCCGCGGACGGCACGGTGACCTGCTCGGACCCTTCGGAGAGGTAGGGGAGGACGTCGCCCACCACTTCGAGCGCCATGCAGCCGTCCTGGGCGCCGTGCATGTACAGCGTGGGTTGCGGGGGAGCCGAGGCTGCGGCAGCCTGCGCTTCGGCGTAGCGGGGATCGTGAGCCGACGAGTCGAACATGGCTCGGTAGTAGCCGATCGCAGCCGTCAGGTTCTCCGGCTTGCCGATCGACTCCTTCACCTTCGAGACGTCCCACGCCGAGTCGTAGCCGGGCGACCAGTCGGCCCAGAGCTTGTCGATGAACGAGTACTCGTCCGCTGCCACAGCGGCCTCGGCCAGCGGCGTCTGGAAGACAAAGACGTAGAAGCTCCGTTTCAATTGCGCGTAGGTGAAAAAGCCGCGCGCGACGGCTGCGAGGGGCGGCACCGCCATCGTCACGATCCGCCGCCACCGCTCCGGCTGGAACGGTCCGGCGCTGTAAGCGGCTGCGGCGCCCCAGTCGTGGCCGATCAGGACCGCCTCGGAGTCGCCGCGCAGGGCCTCGTGCAGAGCGCAGGCGTCTGAACCGATGGCGCCCGCCTGATAGCAGCCGTCGGGGGCCACCTCCGAGGGCGCGTAGCCGCGAAGCCACGGGGCGACCGCCCGGTACCCGGCGTCTGCCAGCGTGGGGAGCAGGTAGCGCCAGGAGTGCGCGGTGTCGGGGAACCCGTGCAGGCAAAGCGCGAGCGGCCCGTCGGCGGGGCCGTCGGTGAGGTAGGTGAACTGCACGCCGTTGGCGCTTACAGTGCCCTGGTCCATCTGGGGCAGAGTAGTGGTGCTGGGAGGGGGTATTTCTCTGCGGGTCACCTTCTACGGGGTCAGGGGTTCTTGTCCTTGCTCGGGCGAGGGTTACCTTCGCTACGGCGGCAACACAGCGTGCGTCGTCGTGGAGCTGGCCGACGAGCCACCCATCGTGATCGACCTCGGCACCGGGCTGCGCCCGCTCGGGCTCGACCTCGAGGCGCGCGCCGGGCCGGGGGTGGCCGTGCAGATGACAGCGCTGCTCAGCCATCTGCACTGGGACCACATCATCGGCCTTCCGTTCTGCACCCCGCTTCTTCGCAAGGGGGGGAGGATGGATGTCTACGGGCCGCCGCAGGACTCGGGCTCGCTACACCAAGTCATGGAGAGGGTGGTCGAGCCCCCGTACTTTCCGGTGACCGTGAAGGAGCTTCAGGGCGCGATCGACTTCCACGAGGTCGCCGACGACGACATCGTCGTGGGGTCGGCCAAGGTGAAGGTGAGGATCGTGCCGCACGTAGGCACCACCCTTGGGTTCCGCATCGAGGGATCGGGTGCGTCGGTCGCCTTCGTCTTCGACCACCAGGCCCCCGAGGACTTCGGCTCCGTGGCGGAAGGCGTGCTCGAGCTGTGCGACGGCGCCGACCTGGTGGTGCACGACGCGCAGTACACCGACTCCGAGTACCCGGCCAAGGCCACCTGGGGCCACTCGACGATCGCCTACTCGGTGCACGTGGCGGCCGAAGCTGGCGCCCGTGCCTTGGCGCTGTTCCACCACGACCCCACCCACCTCGACGACGACCTCGACCGGATCCTCGCCGGCGCCCGCGAGCTTCCGGAGGCGGGCCGCCTCGAGGACGTCGTCGCCGCGTCCGAGGGAATGGTCCTCGACCTCGGCCGTAGATGACGGCGCGAAGGTTCGACGAGGCACGCTTCAGAGAGGTGCTCGGTCACTTCGCCACCGGCGTCGCGGTCGTCACGGCCATGGAGGGTTCCGAGCCGGTCGGCTTCACCTGCCAGGCCTTCACCTCTCTGTCGCTCGACCCCCCGATGGTGGCGCTCGCCCCGGGCAAGAGCTCCACCAGCTGGCCCCGCATCGCGCAAGCGGGGAGGTTCTGCGTGAACGTCCTCTCGGAGGGTCAGGAGGCTCTCTCACGGGAC
Organism: Acidimicrobiales bacterium; assembly: GCA_035509915.1. Classification (GTDB taxonomy): domain Bacteria; phylum Actinomycetota; class Acidimicrobiia; order Acidimicrobiales; family UBA8190; genus Bog-564. The sequence goes on from DATKIB010000022.1 coordinate 17,323, forward strand.
TTCGCCGTGTCGGGGGGCGACAAGTTCAGCGGAGTGGGATGGAGGCCGGCGGGCAACGGTGCGCCGCTGCTCGACGGGGTGCTCGCCTGGGTGGAGTGCACCTTGACCGCTACTCACGACGCCGGCGACCACGAGCTGGTGTTGGGTCGCGTCGAGGACATGGGGGTGAACGGTGGGCGGCCCTTGCTCTACTACCGCGGCGGCTTCGGGACCTTCTCGTCCTGAGCCGTCAGCTGAGTAGCGTTTCGACCCGTGCCCGCCATCGTCCCATCGGGAGTGATCACCGACGTGGTGGTCGTGGAGCCCGACGTGCACGGCGACGAGCGGGGCCGATTCGTCGAGACCTATCGCCGGTCCTGGCTCTCTCTCGGGCGCGAGATGATCCAGGGGAACCGCTCGGAGAAGGAGGCTGGCGCGGTGGTGGGGCTGCACTACCACCTGCACCAGGCCGACTACTGGTACGTCCTTCGCGGGCGGGCGCGTGTGGTGCTCCACGACCTGCGTTCGGGTTCGCCTACCGAGGGCGCCACCGAGGTCCTCGACCTCGACGGCGCGCAGGACCGCGGTCTGTTCATCCCTCCCGGTGTGGCCCACGGGTTCGCGTCGCTGACGGACGTCCTGCTGTGGTACCTCGTCGACGGCTACTACAACCCGTCGGACGAGCTGGGGGTGGCTTGGGACGACCCGGAGATCGGCGCCGACTGGGGGGTGAAGGACCCGGTGCTGTCGGATCGCGACCGGGCGAACCCCGCGCGATCGGCGATCGAGCCCGATGTTCGCCCACGGTTCGGCCTCCGCACGTGAGCCCGGGGACCCGAGGGCGAGGCGACTAGTGCGGTTCGGCATCTTCTACGAGCTCCAGCTGCCGCGGCCTTGGGGTGTTGACGGCGAGCACATCCTGTTGCGCGAGGCCCTGGAGCAGATCGAGCTGGCCGACCGGCTCGGGTTCGATTACGTGTGGGAGGTGGAGCACCACTTCCTCGAGGAGTACTCGCACTCCTCGGCGCCGGAGGTCTTCCTGGGCGCTGCCAGCCAGCGGACCCGGCGGATCCGGCTGGGACACGGGATCGTCCAGCTCCCGGTCGGCTTCAACCACCCCGCGCGGGTCGCGGAGCGGATCGCCACGCTCGACCTCGTCTCCGGCGGTCGCGTGGACTTCGGCACCGGGGAGTCGAGCTCGGAGTCGGAGCTCGGTGGCTTCGGCGTGGACCGTGCCACCAAGCGCGCGCAGTGGCGCGAGGCGCTCGACGCTGTGACCCGGCTCATGACCGAGGTGCCGTTTGCCGGCTACGACGGCGACTACTTCAAGATGCCTCCGCGCAACCTCGTCCCGAAGCCCCTCCAGCGCCCGCACCCGCCGTTGTGGGTCGCGTGCAGCCGGCGCGACACGATCCACCTGGCGGCCACCGTCGGGATCGGCGCGTTGTCGTTCTCCTTCGTGGAGGCGGCAGAGGCCAAGACGTGGGTGGACGACTACTACTCCACGGTGGCGTCCGAAGCTTGCGTCCCCGCCGGGTTCGACGTGAACGCCAACGTCGCGTGCGTGCTCCCCCTCATGTGCCACCGCGACGAGGCGACCGCCATCGAGCGAGGTCTAGACGGGTGCCACTTCTTCGGGTACTCCCTCGCCCACTACTACGCGTTCGGGGCACACCGGCCGGGCGTGACCGATGTCTGGGCTGAGTTCTTGGAGAACCGTGAACGCTTCGGCTTTTCTCGCGAGGTGGCTGCTCGCACCGGCCAGCAGCTCGGGGCCCAGCTGATGGAGCAGGGTCTGGGCTCCCTGCGCGGCGCGATCGGGACCCCGGACCAGATCACCCGGCTCGTGCGGGCCTACGAGGAAGCCGGAGTGGACCAGCTCATCTTCATCAGCCAGGCCGGGAGGAACCGGCACGAGGACATCTGCGAGTCGCTGGAGCTCTTCGCCGCCGAGGTGATGGGAGAGTTCCAGGACCGGGCGGAGAGGGCGGAGAAGGAGAAATCGGCCCGCCTGGCCAATGCGATCGAGGCCGCCCTGGCCCGGCGCGAGCCCGCTCGCAACGCCCCGGCGGACTACGTGGTCAACGCCCTGCCTCAGGCCTGAGCGGGTCTCGCGGGACATTCCCGCAGTTGGGCATCGCGCAGTACCCATCTGCCTCCGCATTGAGTTGAATAGTGGTGATGACTGTGGTGCTCGTGCTCGGGGCGGTCGCCGTCCTCGCGGCCGTGGTCGTGGGTTCCACCCGGCGGCGCTCGGGAGACGAGCGGCATTCGGTGGACGACTACCACCACACGATCGACACCCTCAGGCATCTCTCCGACCGCAGCGCGGCCACCGGCCTGGCCCGTCCACCTCTCACCACGCGGGGAGTCGGCCCGACCGTGCAGGAGGGGCAGGGCGCGCCCCTGGGTGCCGTTTCCGCCAGCACCGCCCGGGCTGCGCCAACGCCCTACCAACCCGCGCCCGCTAGCCCCCGGCTGTCGCCGTCCAGCACCGTTTCCAAGCTGGCCTCGGGCCGAGCGCTCTACGGCAGGCGAGGGGGGCGCGATGGCGCGCGCCCTGCCGGGCAAGGTCGGAGGGGGCTAGTAACCGCTGTGACGGCCGTCGTGCTGGTCGCCCTGGTGGCGGGGGCGGTGGCAGTCGCTCTCGCCCCCTCCCGCTCGCCGCACAAGCCGAAAGCCTCCACTTCCACCAGCGCGCCGGGAGCGCGTCCGGACAGGTCCGCGTCGCGCTCGAGCTCGTCCTCCTCCAAGCGCTCCACCACGACGACGGCCGCGACCATCGAACCCACCACCTCGAGCGCTCTTTCTGCTGCATACAAGGCGCCGGCGAGCACCTACACGGTCGAGCTGTCCGCTACGGCGCCGTGCTGGGTGGAGGCCTCGCAGTCCTCCACCGGCCAGGTCTTGTGGACCGGCACGCTCGAAGCGGGACAGAGCCAGAAGATCCCCGTCACCGGGAGCCTGACCATCAGGCTCGGGGCCGCCTTCGACGTGGAGCTCCTGCTCGACGGTCTGCCGGTGATCCTCCCTTCGGGCCACGGGTCCCCGTTCGACGTGACGTTCCAGTCGGCCTGAGCGCCTCGGGGCGTCCGGGGGGTACCAGCAGGCCCGCATCCCCAGGCGCTGTCCGTGTGCGGCGAGCCTGGTAGTGGCGGGCGCAGGTGGTTGTTACTATGTACATAGGGGAAATTCCCAACCAGATCGGTCACGATTGCCCGGGTGGGCACCGCCGGGGTGATCGGGCCCGAGGTGACCCATGACCCACACCGAACTCGATCTCGGGCGATACAAGCTCGGCTGGAGCGACGTCGAGGACTACGTCTTCAAGCCGAAGAAGGGCCTCTCCGAGGACATCGTGCGCGAGATGTCCGAGATGAAGGGCGAGCCCAAGTGGATGCGCGACTTCCGCCTGCGTGCCTTGAAGAAGTTCTTCGCCAAGCCCATGGCACCGTGGTTCGCAGTCAACATGCCGGATCTCGACTTCGACGACATCTACTACTACGTGAAGCCGATGCAGGGGCAGGTGAACGACTGGGAGGAGCTTCCCGACGCGATCAAGAACACCTACGAGAAGCTCGGCATCCCGGAGGCCGAGCGCAAGTACCTCGCCGGCGTCACGAGCCAATACGAGTGCCTCGTGGGGAGCACGCGAGTGTGGACGACCTCGGGGATGAGACTCATCAAGGAGCTCGGAGCCGGCGACGAAGTGTTCTCGCTGGACGAGGACACGAAGCAGATCGTGTGTGCTCGCGTGCTCTCGCAGCGCTGCTCGGGCGAGAAGGAGGTCTTCGAGATCAGCGCGCGGGGCCGGAGGATCGCCGCGTCTGCCAACCATCCGTTCCTGGTGCTACGAGACGACCGCCGCGAAGGGCGACAGAGGGCGCGTTTCCGTGCCACCTGGGTCCCGGCCGAGCAGCTGCGGGAAGGGGATCTGGTGGCTATCGCCACCGACGTGCCCGACTTCGGTGCGCCGGCCGAGCTTCTGCTGCCGGACCGTCCAGACGCGTCGGGCCTTCCGGTTCGCACGAGCGACGAGTTCTGCTGGTGGGCGGGCGTCTACCTGGGTGACGGGTACCTGAAGCACTCAGGCGGATATGTGACGGTCGAGATCGCCGTCGATCGCACCGACGAGGTGCTCGTGGCCGAGATACGGCGAGTGATGCATGACCTGTTCGGTCTGGACATGAGGCTCGCCCGAGACGGCTTCCGGCTGGTCGGGCGAGGAACGGCGGCGTTGGCCGAGTTCCTCGAGCTCAACGGACTCGGCGGGAAGTCCCTCACCAAGCGGCTCCCGGACTGGAGCTTCGGTCTGCCCAGATCCGAGCGCCTGGCTTTGATCGCAGGTTTGCTCGACTCGGACGGCTACGTGCGGGACCACCCGACGTCCAAAGACGCAGCGTTCTGTAGCGCGAACAGTGAACTCCTGGGACAGTTGAAGGAGCTCCTCGCGCTCTGCGGGATCGGCTCGAGCAGCGTCATCTCGGTATCGAATCGTCACCCTTTCGATCGCGATCGGATCATGCAGGCCTACCACCTCCGTCTCAGCGGCCGATTCGACCAGATCCCGGCCCGCTCGCCCCGGCGTCGTGATCGGCTTGGCCGGCGTAAGTACCCACACACGTACCGCACGGCCAAGGGAACGGTCTTCCGGGCGCACACGAGCGAGATGCTCGGTTTCGTCCGCGTCGATTCCATCGAACCGGTGGGCGTCGAGTCGGTCTACGACATCGAGGTGACGGGGCACCACAACTTCGTCGCCGAAGGCTTCGTCGTCCACAACTCCGAGGTCGTCTACCACCGCAACCGAGAGGACCTCGAGGCCCAGGGCGTGCTGTTCTGTGACATGGACACGGCGGTGCGCGAGTACCCCGACCTCGTGCGCAAGTGGTTCGCCACGATCATCCCGCCCAACGACAACAAGTTCGCCGCTCTGAACTCCGCCGTGTGGTCGGGTGGTTCGTTCATCTACGTCCCGCCCGGCGTCTCGGTCGACGCGCCACTCCAGGCGTACTTCCGCATCAACGCCGAGAACATGGGCCAGTTCGAGCGGACGCTCATCATCGCCGACGAGGGTGCTCAGGTGCACTACGTCGAGGGGTGCTCGGCGCCCGTCTACTCCACCGACTCGCTGCACTCGGCAGTGGTGGAGCTCGTCGCGTTGCCGGGAAGCCGTATTACCTACACGACGATCCAGAACTGGTCGAACAACGTCTACAACCTCGTCACCAAGCGCGCCCGTGCCGAAGCGGAGGCGCACGTCGAATGGATCGACGGCAACATCGGATCTCGCCTCACTATGAAGTACCCCTCGGTATACCTGGTCGGCCCAAAGGCATCCGGCGAGGTGCTTTCGGTCGCGTACGCCGGCCCGGGGCAGCACCAGGACGCCGGAGCGAAGATGATCCACGCCGCGCCGGAGACGTCCTCCACGATCGTGTCCAAGTCGATCTCGAAGGACGGGGGTGTGTCGACCTACCGGGGCCTCGTGCGCGTGGACGAAGGGGCGAAGCACTCGAAGAGCTTCGTGCGCTGCGACGCCCTTATTCTCGACGAGGAGTCGACGTCCGAGACGAAGCCCTATATGGAGGTCGCAGAGCGCGACGCCCAGATAGGCCACGAGGCCACGGTGTCGAAGATAGGAGAGGACCAGCTCTTCTACCTGATGAGCCGTGGCCTTTCGGAGAGCCAGGCGATGGGCATGATCGTGAACGGCTTCATCGAGCCGATCACGCGCACCCTCCCCATGGAGTACGCGGTCGAGTGGAGCCGTCTCATCGAGCTGCAGATGGAGGGCTCGGTCGGCTGAGCCGGACCACGAGGGGACCAAGCCGTGCCCATGCGCGAGGAGTGCAAGCATTTCCAGAGTCGTACGTACGACACCGGGGAGGTCGTGCGGTTCTGCGAGCTCGACCTCGCGCCCGAGGCGCCTTGGCGCTGCCCGGACGACTGTGCTTCCTACGAGAGGCGGCTGGCCGGCGCGGGGTGGGTCACCGGCAGCCTCGTCGAGCCTGCGATCGAGGACGAGCCGGGGCCAGGTGGTCCCGACGCCATCAACGTGCTCGAGCAGGCGGAGGACATCGTGGACTCGGTGGTCCCAGAGACCCTTCGTGAGGTGGAGCGGGAGGAGAAGCGTGCCGAGCGGCGATCTCCGGCCTCCAAACGCCGCTGGCCGTGGAGCCGCCGAGCCTGAGGTCCGTCGGCGCCCTGCGGCACCCGGAGCTGTTGGAGCTGGTCCCGCCCGGTACCGCGTCCTGGGACTCGGCTTCTTCGGCTCAGCGCCCCTCGAACCGGGGGGAGCGCTTTTCGAGGAATGCGCCCATCGCCTCCATGAGGTCCTCGGAGCGCAGAAAGCCGGCGTTCCACGTGGCCACGTAGTCGAGCCCTTCCTCCACCGACCGACCCTCGCACGCTCGCAGCACAGCCTTCGTGCCCTGGACGGCGAAGGGGGAGTTGGCCGCGATCTCCGACGCCATTTCGGCCGCGGCCTTGCGGGCCCCCTCCGCGTCGGACAGGACGTCGTTCACGAGCCCGATCTCCTTGGCCCGCTCCGCCGAGATGTCCTTGCCCGTGTATGCCAATTCGGCGACGTGGCCCTTTCCGATGATTAGCGGGAGCCTCTGGAGGCTTCCGAGGTCGGCGACTATGGCGATCCTCGTCTCGCGAACCGAGAACACGGCATCCGCGCTCGCCAGCCGGACGTCGCAAGCGCTTGCCAGGTCGACTCCGCCACCGATGCAATACCCGTGGATGGCGGCTATCACCGGCTTGGGGCAGTCGGCCACCGACGAGATGGACCGCTGGAGCCGCAGCACGGTCTCGCGTGTTCCGGCCGCCTGCGCAGCCATGGAGGGCTCGCGGCGCGAGCCGTCTCCGGCGGGAGAAGAGGAGCCGTCACCCTCTCCGCCGCCAGAGATCAGTCCCCCCATGGCCTTGAGATCCAGCCCGACGGTGAAGTGCGCTCCGTTTGCCGCCACCACCACGGCGCGCACGTCGCGGTCGGAGGACAGCTCCTCCATCGCGGCGGGCAGCTGCTCGAAGAACGGCGGTCCGAGCGCGTTGCGGGCGTCGGGGCGGTCGAGCCACACGGTGGCTACGTGGCCGTCGCGCTCGATACGGATCACTCGTTCTGCGGGCATCGACGCCACACTAGAGGCCCATAGCTGCCCGGTAGGATGCGATCGAGGCCGGCGGTCGCCGGTCCGGCCCGACCATCCCTCGCCTCGAGAGGCACGATCCTGACTCACTTCACTGCCGACGCGTCCGCAGCACTGGGTGGCCCCCCGTGGTTGGCGCGCCGGCGCGCCGAGGCCTTCGAGCGCTTCTCGGGCACGGAGTTCCCCTCCGAGTCCGAGGAGGTCTGGCGATACAGCGGCATCGACGACTTCGATCCCGGGTCGTTCGCCCCGAAGGCCCCCCCTCCGGCTGGACGCGAAGGCTCCTCGGAGCTCGACCTCGCCGAGGACCTTGCCCGGGTGATAGGCGAGAGGTCGGCCCTGGTGGTGACCAGGGACGGAGTGCTGCGCGCCGTCGAGCAGGAGGAGGGCCCGGCTGCCGCGCACGTGGGGATCGGCTCGGTGCTCACCGCCCCCAAAGGCGAGCGCGCCCCGTCGGGCCTCGGCGAGCTGGCGCACTGCCGCGACGCGTTCGACCAGCTGCACGAGGCCTTCCTCGCGGACGTGGTGGTCGTGTCCGTTGCGCCGAAGGCCGAGATGGCCCTGCCGGTGGTAGTGGTGCACCTGATTGGCACCCCAGAGGAGGATCCGGAGGCGGCCGCGACCACCGCGGCGCCCGCGTGCTTCCCTCGGACGGTCGTGCGCGTCGGACGCTCGGCAACTGCAGGAGTGGTCGAGCTGTTCGCGAGCGTGCCCGTCGACGGGACGTCGGGCGACACAGGCCGCGCCCTCGTCGTGCCGGTGACCGAGCTCGAGGTCGCCGATGACGCTCGTTTGGAGTACGCCAGCCTGCAGGTGCTCGGACCTCGCTGCACGCAGGTCGCGTTGCAGGCGAGCCGCGTGGGCGCCCAGGGCTCCTTGAGATCCTTCACTGCGAGCCTTGGAGGGAGCTACTCGCGGGTCCGCACCGATTCCGACGTGGCGGGCGACTCGGCTCAGTCGTCGCTTCTCGCCGCGTACCTCGGGGTCGACGATCAGGTCCACGACTTTCGTACGCTCCAGGACCACCACGGCCCGCGCACGCGCAGCGAGCTGCTGTTCAAGGGAGCGGTGGCCGACCGTGCCCGCTCGGTCTACAGCGGGCTCATTCGCATCGCACGCGGCGCGCACGGCGCCGACGCCTTCCAGACCAACCACAACCTGGTCCTCTCCGAGGGGGCTCACGCCGATTCGGTGCCGAACCTCGACATCGACGAGAACGACGTACGTTGCTCCCACGCGTCCACAGTCGGTCCCATCGACGAGGAGCAGCGCTACTACCTGGAGTCGAGGGGCGTGGAACCTTGGGTGGCGGAGCGCCTGATCGTGCTCGGCTTCTTCTCCGACCTGGCGGCGCGCGCTCCGTTCGGCGGGGTAGGGAAGTTCTTGGAGGACTTCGTGGGCCGGCGGCTCGAGGGCCGCCTCCCGGCCGAAGAGCTCGCGGCGGTGCAGGGAAGTGGCACCGATGGGTGAGTCGGTGAGGGTCTGTGGTCGCGAGGAGGTCGCCCCTGGCTCCGCCCGGCGTTTCGAGATCGGTGACCGTGTCGTCGCCCTCGTAAGGATCGACGCGGACGAGTTCTACGCCGTGGACGACACGTGCAGTCACGAGGACTACTCCCTGGCCGAGGGAGAGGTGCTGACCGAAGAGCGCGAGATCGAATGCTGGAAGCACGGCTCGACCTTCGACCTCCGAACCGGGGACCCCTGCTCGCTCCCCGCCACGAAGCCCGTCGAGGTCTACATGGTTCGCGTCGAGGGGGACGACGTGATGTTGGAGCTGCCGTGAACGCGCCTACTTCGCGCCGAGGGCAACGGGCAGGCTCCGTCGACGGGGCTCCCGCCGCCGCCGCCGCCGCCGGCGCTGCCGGCCCCGTCTCCGCCGGCGCAGGCACTGGCGCTTCCCACGAGCTCGTCGTCGAGGACCTGCGCGCTGGGGTGCTCGGGCACGAGGTGCTGTTAGGGGTCGACCTCTCGGTGCGCAGCGGAGAGGTCCACGCGGTCATGGGGCCCAACGGGTCGGGCAAGAGCACCCTCGCCCACGTGCTCATGGGAAAGCCGGGCTACCAGGTGCTCGGCGGGGGCGTCCGGCTCGACGGCGCGGACCTGCTCTCCATGCCTCCCTGGCGCCGCGCGCGCTCGGGGCTGTTTCTCGCGCCCCAGTACCCGACGGAGGTGCCGGGCGTCCGTCTTGTGGAGGCCCTCGACGAGGCGCTGGCTTCGCGCGGCGCCGCCGGGCCCGACGGCGCGGTGCGCCGGGCGCGTGGCGGAGCGGGCAACGGGTCCGTCGCGCAGCGCGCGAGCACCGAAGCCGCCCTCGTAGGCCTCGACCCCCACCTCCTCGAACGTGCACTCAACGTCGAGTGGTCTGGCGGCGAGCGCAAGCGCAGCGAGACGCTCCAGCTCGCCGTCCTGCGGCCTCACATCGCCGTCCTCGACGAGCTCGACTCGGGCCTGGACATCGACGGCCTGCGCGACGTCGCTCGGCGAGTGCGCGCGTGTGTGGAGGAGTGGGGGCTCGGGGTGCTCGCCATCACCCATTACCGCCGGCTGCTCACGGTGTTGGTGCCAGACGTCGTACACGTCCTTGTGCAGGGGCGCATCGTCGCGACAGGCGGCCCGGAGCTGGCCGACGAGGTCGACCGCACGGGTTACGCCGCGTACTGACAGACTGATTCGTCAGTCAGTTTTCGGCGGCGGTACCATCGGCGCCTCGGCCCGCTCACCGGGCCCGACGAGAGGGGAACTGCCGGTGCGCTTCTTCAGCTTCCACCTCATGCCTTACCCCAACCTCCCGCCGGACTACGACGGCCCCGCGTGGGTCACCTGCCCCAATCGCCTCTACGACCCCGACGTCGGCGGCGGGCTCTACAACCGCTACATCGACGAGCTGATCTACGCGGAGGAGCTCGGGTTCGACGGCGTGTGCGTCAACGAGCACCACCAGAACGCCTATGGCACCATGCCCTCTCCCAATCTGATCGCCTCGATCCTCGCCCGCCAGACAAAGAGGGTGCGCATCGCGGTCGTCGGCAACGCGCTGCCCCTTTACGACCCACCGACCCGGGTCGCCGAGGAGTTCGCCATGATCGACTGCATAAGCGGCGGCCGGCTGATAGCGGGCATGGTCGTGGGCGGCGGTCCCGAGTACTACTCGTTCTCGCTCAACCCCGCCCATGCTCGCGAGCGTTTCGCCGAGGCTCACGACATCATCATCAGGGCCTGGACCGAGCCCGGACCCTTCGAGCACATCGGCAAGCACTACAAGTTGCGCTACGTGAACTCGTGGCCCCGTCCCGTCCAGCGCCCCCATCCCGAGATCTGGATTCCCGGTGTCGGGTCCCTCGAGACTATGGAGTTCGTGGCCAAGCACCGCTACGCGTACATGGGCATCCCCTACTTCCACATCCAGGTGTTCGAGCGGATGTTCAGGTTGATGCGCGAGGCGTGCCAGAAAGAAGGCTACGAGGTCGACCCTCTCCAGCTTGGGTGGCTCGTGCCGATCTTCGTCGCGGAGAGCGATGCTGAGGCCCGTCGGCGCTACGAGGAGCATTTCTGGTACTTCGTGAAGAGGCTGCTTCCCGGGATCAACATCTCGCCCCCGGGCTACA
>DATKIB010000023.1:0-27310 GCA_035509915.1 Acidimicrobiales bacterium
CGTCCGACCCCTTCTCCTGCGCGCTCGGACCGCCGCCCGTCCACGAGAACGAAGAACGGCGAACCGGGGACCTCGTAGTCGTCCCACGCCTTGCTCGACATGACGACGGCCACGTCCGACGGGGCGCGGCTTCGGACCTCAGCGGGGAGCTCGAGCTCCGGCCCCTTGGTGACGATCACGGGGCGAACCTCGGCCGGTAGTCCCCGACGCTCCGGCTCGGCGAGAGCATCCCAGAAGCCAGTGCACGTCGTGCAGCCGCTCGTGAGGAACGCGAGAAGGGTGAAGTGCTGTGTGTGGGTGACCGGGATGTGGAGCGCCTCCCCGTCGGCCCCCACCCCGGTGAGGTCATGGGCCGAGACGGAGTCGCGTCCCGCGGGCATGGCCGTCCCGAGATGGAAACGGGCTGCGGTGCGGTCCCGGCTCTGGCGTCCGGGGTGGTCGCCGTCCGTCACCGAGTCGGGCCCGTCGGCGTCCGCGGGCTCGCCCGAGGAGGGATCGCCCACGCCGACGCCGAGCGAGTGCAGCGCACGCAGGATGTCGGCGTGGCTGCGGAGCAGCCCTGCGACGAGCCCTGCCAGCAGCACCACGACGACGGTGTCCACGATCACGAGCTCGAGCAATTCGCCTCGTCCCCTCCCCGTCGCCGCGCCTCGGGACAGCGGCGATAGTACCGTCAGCCGGCTCGGATCACGGGACAGCGTCGAACTACGCGGTGGCTGCGTTGCCCTCCGGAGTCGACGACACCGCCACCTTGGATCCCACGCCGTCGTGCTCGACGAGCGCTTCTGTGAGCCCGCCGTCCGCGCGCGCCACGGTGCGCCTGCCTCCGAGGTCCACGAGCACGATGGCAGCTTCGGGATCCCCGTCCCTCGTGTAGGGCGCAGTGTACGCGACGACCTCGCCGGTGCCTTCGGCGGCGGGGTCGATCTCGAGCGGCTTCGCAGCTGCATCGGCGAGCTTCTGGAGGCCCGACGCGGGCTGGGGGTCCTCTTCGGGAGGACGGCGGGTGTAGACGCCGACGGCGTGCTTGGTGAGGTAGTAGCCGTTGCCGTGCACGAGCACGCTCTCTTGCGCGCCGGACCGCAGGCGCTCGAGCATGTTGGCGAGGGCGTGGGTCACGTAATTGCTGCCGGGACCGCCGTGGTAGGGCAGGCCCCCGGTGAGGGTGAGCGGGCGCGGGTCGCCGGGCGGTATTCCGAGGCAGTCGCGCGCCACCTCCACCGAGCTCGGGAAGCAGGAGTAGAGGTCGAACGCGGAGACCTCCTCCACGGACATCGAGGCGATGCCTAGAGCGGCTTGCGCGCAGACCGGCAGCGCCTCGGAACGCTCGACGTGAGGTCGCTCGGAGACGTACCAGAGCTCGTGCGCGTCGGCCCATCCCGATACGTAGGCGACCTCGTCGGAGGCGAGTCCCCACTCCCGGGCGGTCTTTGCGTCGGTGACGATCACCGCGGCGCCCATGTCGACGTCCATCACAGCGTTCAGGTACTTCGGGTACGGGAAGTAGATCATGCGGTTGTCTGCGGTGACGGTCGTGATCTCCTCGCCGTCGCGGCACGTCGCGAACCACGAATGCGGGTTCTGCGCGGCGACGGCGTTGAACTTCGCCATGAGCTCGCCCATCGCCGCAGCGTGCTCGGCCGGATCCTGCGCGCTGCTGTGCGCGAGGGCGGTCTCCAAGAGCGCGTAGATGCCAGTCGCCTGGTGGAGCCCGTGGGCCCGCTCGACCGGGTGCACGCCGAGGTCGGGCTCGATCGAGGGCCAGGTATCGGGCCAGCCCGGCGCCGACGGCCAGTCGAGGCTCTCCCCCGCCCGCTTGGCGCGCTTGCGCGTCGCGAGTGCCTCCGCCCCGACGATCAGGACCACCGGGCGCGTCCCGGTGACCACGAGCTCCGCGGCGCGGTCGACCAGCCACTGGGGGATCGACCCGCCCATGCCCGAGCAGCGCGTCTCGGCCCGGTCCGCCCCGAGGCGACCGGCCAGGAAGCCCGCGGGGTCGCCGTGGCGGAGCGAGAGCGAGTGCACCGTCCAGAGGTGGCTGAGCTCTTCGAGCAGCCCGGCCGCAGAGCTCTCCCCTCGGGCGCCCGCAGAAGCTGCGGCCAGGGTCGCCGCCTCCTGCATGAGTGCGAACGGGTCAGGAGCGCGAAGCGGGTCCTCCTCGCGATTCGTCAGCTGGCCGGCACCGGCCAGCACCGGCACGCGGGTCAGGTCCACCATGTCGCCGTGCCCGGCCGGGTCAGCTGCTGCGCGCGGCTATCGAGCTCAGGTCGGCCGCGAGCGTCTTGTGCTTCTCGCCGGAGTGGCGCCTGGGTCGAAGCGAGACGTCGACGTCGGTCGCCTCGGCCCGAAGCGCTCCGACCGTGCACTTCTCTCTGGGCCTCACCGAGAACGGGTCGAACCGGAAGAGCCGCATGGCGTTCGCGTGCGTGATCTTGTCGACCTCGTCGTCGGGCACCCCGTCGAGGTACTTCATCGCCATCTCCGGGGCGTTGGGCCAGGTGGAGTCCGAGTGGGGGTAGTCGCACTCCCAGCAGACGTTGTCGAGCTCCAGGTGCCTGCGGCTCTCCACGCCGAAGGCGTCGTCGATGAAGCAGGTGACGATCTGCTCCTTGAAGACCTGGCTGGGCAGCTTGTCGCCGAAGTCCTGGCCGGTCCAGGCGTGGTGGTGCTGGAAGACGTAGTCGACGCGCTCCAAGAAGTAGGGGATCCACCCGATCCCCCCCTCGCTGAGAGCGACGCGCAGGTCGGGGTACTTGCGAAGCACGGGCGAGAACAGCAGGTCCGCCGCGCACTGGATGATGTTCACCGGCTGGAGGGCGATCAGCACGTCGAAGGGTGCGTCGGGGGCGGTGATGGCGAGGGTCGAGGAGGAGCCGATGTGCAGGCACACCACGGTGCCCGTCTCCTCGCATGCGGAGAAGAAGGGGTCCCAGTGGGGGCTGTGGAAGCTCGGCCAGCCCAGCTTGGAGGGGTTCTCGGAGAACGTCACCGCGTGGCAGCCCTTTTCGGCGACGCGGCGCACCTCGGCAGCCATGAGCTCGGGCTCCCAGATGGGCGGGATGGACAGCGGGATGAAGCGCCCGGGGTGGGCGCCGCACCAGGACTCGATGTGCCAGTCGTTGTAGGCGCGCACCATGGCGAGCGCCAACTCCTTGTCCTCGGTGCGCGCGAAGAGCTGCCCGCAGAACTGGACGAAGGAGGGGAAGCACATCGAGCCGAGGACGCCGTTGACGTTCATGTCTCGCACTCGCTCATCGATGTCGTAGCAGCCGGGGCGCATCTCTGCGAAGGACGTGGGCTCGATCCCGTACTCCTCGGGAGGGGTGCCCACGACGGCATTCAGCCCGACATTGGGGATCTCGTTGCCCTCATAGGACCAGACGTCGGTGCCGTCATCCTTGTGCACCACCCGCGGCGCCCGGTCGACCCACTTGGCGGGCACCCGCCCGTCGAACATGCCGGGTGGCTCGACCACGTGGTCGTCGACGCTGACCAGGATGAGATCCTCTGCTCGCACGGCCCGATCTTATACCTGACGCCCGTGTCAGGCACCTCGAGCGAAGAGCCCGGGGCGTCGGACCATGTCGCAGTGCAAGAACACGAAGCGCTGGTCACACGAGCTGGCGCCGGGTCAGACGCGCAAACGGCCCGCCTGCGCCTGCCAGCTCCTCGTAAGTGCCGGACTCGGCAACACGGCCTCGGTCGAGCACGAGGATCTGGTCGGCGGCCCGCACCGTCGACAGCCGATGTGCGATGACGACCCGGGTCGCACGAAGCCGGGCGATGGCGTCGGTCACGTGGGCCTGTGTGCGGTTGTCAAGTGCACTGGTCGCTTCGTCGAAGAACAGGACCTTGGGTTTTGCCGCGACCGCGCGTGCGATGAGCAGGCGTTGGCGTTGACCACCCGAGAAGGTCGAGGCACCCTCAGCCACAAAGGTGTGCATCTGCATGGGCATGGCCCGGATGTCGTCAGCTATGCCGGCGGTCTCTGCGGCCTCCCACGCGTCGTCCATCGTGAGCGGCCGGTTGCCCACGATGTTCGTGAACATGTCCCCGGGCAGGAGGCGCACGCTCTGGGTCACGACGCCGATCTGACGACGCACGGCGGCCACGTCGAGCGAGTCGAGGTCCTTTCCGTCGTAGCGCACGGATCCCACCTCGGGCCCCTCGAAACCGAGAAGTATGCGGAGCATCGAGGACTTCCCTGACCCCGACGGACCGACGAGCGCCAAGAACCTGCCGGGCTCGACCGTGAAGGACACGTCCTCCAGCACGAGAGGACCATCGGTCGAGTAGCGAAAGCCCACGTGGCTGACCTCGATGGAGCCGCTGAGCCGTCCGGGCTCGGAGCCTGTGACGGTGAGCTCCGGCGCTGTCTCCAGTACTGGGCGCACGCTGTTGTACAGCGGCTTCGACTGGGCGAGGAACACCGCCACTCCGGTAAGCCCGACAGTGGCCGCCAACGCCTGGGCGAACGCGGTGTTGAAGGCAATGAACGTGTCGGGGGTCACCGCGCCCGCCCCCAGGGAGACGACCGCCAGGAACAAAGCGAGGGTCACAACCGCGGTGCCGGCCGAGCTGAAGGCCGTGACAGTCGCAAAGCCGCGCTGGCTCGCCACGAAGGCCTCCTTCAGAGAAGCGAAGATGGTGGCCCACCTCGCAAATGCACGGCGCTCCGCGTTGGCCACCCGTAGCTTCCCGACACCGTCGACGAACTGCATGGCGGTCCCGAACGCGGCCTGGTGGGCCTCGGTGAGCGCGGCGAGGTGCCTGGTCTGGGTGCGGCTGAAGGCGACAATGCCGGCGGCTCCGGCCACGAGCGCAACCAGACCGAATGCAGCGAGGCGAGCCTGGAGGAAGAAGGCGAGGATCAGGTTGGCGAGCCCCACCGGCACGAGGAGCATGCTCGTGGTGACGGTCGCGGTCGCGAGCTGCTGGATCGTGTCGACCGCCATGACCTTCGTGGCGAGAGATCCCGACGAGTAACGCCTGAAGAACCCGAGCGGCATTTCCAGTACACGGTCCCATAGGGCTGACTGCAGGTCATTGGCGACGTGTCCGCTCATGCGCGCAAGCGCCTGTCGCTGCACCACGGAGAACCCGAAGCTAGATGCCGCGAATACCACCAGGAGCACCGTCAGACCCACCAGCACACCGGCTCGCCGGTCGGGCACGATCGTCGAGAAGATGAACTTTGTCACGAGCGGGGTGACGAGCGACAAGACACCGATGGCAACACCGATCACGATTAGCCGCCAAAGGTCTTTCCCCGTCGACCTCCTGAGGAAGGAGAGGACGTGGCGCCCGGTCACGAGCTCTCGGGGCAGCGGTCGGTAGAGCATCACCGCCTCGTTGCCGAGGGTCTTCGCAACTGCCGACGTGACCCGTCGGCGGACACCCGAGTCGGGGTCGACGAGGTCGGTTACTCCGGAGCGCCGGGAGAGGAGAGCCGCGGGGCTGCCGTCCAGCCGGGTCACGTAGAGCGCGCCCGAGTCCCGGCGCCACCACCGACCCTCGAGGGTCACCCGTCTCCATCGGATCCCCGAAGCTCGGGCTATGGCTTCGACGCGTTCGAGGTGCTGCACCTCACTGAGACTCTCCGGAGCGGCCAAAGTGACACCCATCGAGTCGGCGACGAGTGCCATCGCGCGCTGCACCGGGTCATCGCTAGACGGCTCCCCGGCCAGGGGCTGCTCATGTTCGAGCACCCGGGACAGACGGCCGTAGACCCGCTCGTCGACGCGCGCCTCCTGGGCGGTGCGCTCCGCGAGCGCGCTCTCGAGCTTGCGGCGACGCCGTTCGACGACCGTCTGGAGACGGCGCATGGCCGCACGTTGAAAAGCGTCGAGCCCTTTCCATCCCTCTCGGCCCAAGAGCGCCTGTGCGGCAGGAACGACCGAAATGCGGGTCGGCTTGGCGGCGCGCAGCCAGGCGTTGACAGGCAACGGCACCACCTGGTCGACGGTCGGGTCGTCGACGAGGTCACGGCCGTACCGAGCGCCATCGAGCGGCGCGTCGCCGAAGAGACTGATGGCGCTGAGGCCGCCCGAAGACTTCGCCCAGATGGTCCGGCGCTCCGGCCAGGCCGTGTCGCCTTCCGACAACTCGACCGCTTCGTCGCCGATCGGGGACCCTTCACGCGGACTCGGGTCTCCGAGCGCATCCGCCAGATGCTCCACCCAGGACTCCACCACCTGCCGCAACTCGTCACCGGCTAGGTGGCGGACTTCGGCACCTTCTTCTGTCTCCTCGCCCGTACCCGCCTCTGCATCGCCTTCTGCGGGCAGGTCCACGGCGGCCACGGCCGTGTCGGGTGCCAGACCGACCATCAACAAGCCTGCGCCCGACCCCGGGGGAGCCGGAAAGGCAACGTCCCCTTCGTCGAGCGAGAAGAGCGGAATGCGCTTCGAGTCCGCCCCCTCGAGCAAGGCAAAGACGTGCGCCCGGCCCGTCGTGAGCTGCCACGCCCGGTGGGGGTCGTCGAGAACGAGGGGTGCGTTGGCGGGGAGCGGGCGGTTGGTCATTCGGCCACCAGCTCCGCGTACCTGCCGCCGAGCGCTATCAGTTCTTCGTGGCGGCCCCGTTCGACCGGGTTGCCGGCTTCGAGCACGAGGATCTCGTCGCAGTCTCTGATGGTCGAAAGCCGATGAGCGACGATGACGCACGTACAGCCCCGCGCCCGCAGGTGCTGGTCGATCTCCTCTTCGACGAGGGCGTCGAGTGCAGCGGTCGCCTCGTCCATGATGAGGATCGCGGGGTCGGTAGCGAGGGCGCGGGCGATCTCGAGCCGCTGACGCTGCCCTCCCGACCAGTCCGCTCCCCCTTCGAGGATCGAGCGTCTGTAGCCTCCTGGACGACGAACGATGTCGTCATGGATGCATGCGTCCATCGCGGCGCGCACCACGGCTTCTTCGGAGATGGTGGGGTCCCACAACGTGATGTTGTCCCAGACCGTTCCTTCGAACAGATGGATGTCCTGGTCCACTAGGGAGAGCGAGGCGGCCAGCACCGCTCTCGGGATCGACCGGCGGTCGGTGCCGTCGAAGCAGACAGCTCCCGACCACGGCTGCTGGAGGCCCGCGGTGAGGCGGGCGACGGTCGACTTGCCGCTCGCCGTGGCCCCCACCAGGGCGACCCGCCTACCGGGCTCGACGACCAGGGAGAGGCCCTCGATGAACGGCGGCTCGAGGGGGCTGTAGCCGAAGGTGACGTCTCGCAGCTCCAGACGGCCGGAGAGCGCGATGGAGGGTGCCTCGACGGATTCGCGCGGGTCGAAGTCCGGGTCGGTCGGGTGCTCGAGGACGTCATCGAGGTTCACGAGAGTGGCAGCGGCTTGACGCAGAGTCTGGCCGAAGCCGACGAGCTGCCCGAGAGGCCCCGTAAACCCCGTGACGAGCACCTGAAACGCGATGAGCGAACCGAGGGAGAGGTTTCCCCGAATGACCTGCCAGGCTCCGATACCGATGACGGCGGCCGCGACGAGCGAGGACAGCATGACCGGCGCAGCGGAGGACACCGATACCGACAGCGACAGGTCCTGCTGCGCATTGACGAGCTTTGCCTGCTGTCCCGCCCAGCGAGAGAAGAAAGAGGTCTCTTCGCTCGTCGCCTTGAGAGCTTCGATGTTCACGAGGCCCGCCACACCCGTGGCCAGCACGGCGCCCTGCGTCGCGACGATCCGACGAGAGGCGTCCTGCTGGGCCCTTCTTCCCCACAGGAGGACCACGATGTTGCCGGCAGCGAGCACAACCGTGATCAATGTCAGCTGCCAGTCGTAGATCCCCATGAGCACCAGGTAGAACGCCGCCGTTATGGTCCCGAGAAGCGTGGCGGACAGCTGGCTCGAGAGCAGGTTCGCGATCTGGTCGTTCAACTGGACACGGTTGACGATGTGGCCGGCATAACGCTGAGTGAAGAAGTCCACCGGGAGCCGCAAGACATGGTTGAAGAACCGGGTCGACATCGAGAGCGACAACTTGGTCGAAAGGCGCAGGAGGACCAGCTGCTGGAGCCACGTGAAGGCGATCTGCACCAAAGCGGCGATCCCCATGGCAGCGACGAGCGGCCAGAGCCACGACCGGTTTCCGCCCACCAGGTACTGGTCGACGAAGATCCTCACGCCCGCGGGCACGGCAAGACCGGGGACGAGCAGCCCGACACCGGCGAGGAGACACAGCACCAGAGCCGGGTTGCCGCCGGCGAGCCGTGAGGCCAGCCCTCGAATCGCCGAAGGAGGTGATCCGTCGCGGACGAATCGCTCCCCGGGAGAGAAGGTCAGTGCGACACCGGTGAAGGACCCGTCGAATTCCTCCCAGCTGACCGTGCGCGAGCCCTGGGCAGGGTCCTCGAGGTGGACCCCCCTGGGGCTCGTCCCGTCCACCACGACGAAATGGTTGAAGTTCCAGAACACGACGATGGGCAGCGTGACCCCACCTAGGCCCGCGGGATCGAGGCGAATGCCCTTTGCCTCCAGGCCGTAGCTGCGTGCAGCCCGCAGGATGTTGGCAGCGCGCGACCCGTCGCGAGACACCCCGCACGCAGCGCGCAGGTCTTCGAGCGCGACCCACTTGCCGTAGTAAGCGAGGACACTGCCGAGTGCCGCGGCCCCGCACTCGAGTGCCTCCATTTGCAGGACCGAGGGTGTCTTCGCGCGGCGTCTCGAGCGTGGGCGCGCGACGGTCGGGGGAGCTGTCGACGTCGCTGTGCCCCTCACAGCACGTCGCTGATCGGATGGTGCGCCCCGACGACGAACTTCACGCTCACCGGAGTGCCCGGAGGTACCTTCCCCGGCGGTCCATGGCCAGAGGCCCACACGAGCCCGCTCGGGGCAGCGGAAGTCTCCAGTCCGACGATCACCTCCTTGGCCGGACCGAGGGTGGCGACCTCATTGACCACCGAGGTGTTCTCGGTGAGAGCGGTCACGTGAGCCAGGTCGACCGGGTACCGGCTCACGGAGAGCACCTGACCCTTCGCGTAGCCGAAGGTGGCCCCGATGCCGGCTCCGAACGTCACCTCTGCGGTCACTCCCGGTGCGAGCCCGCTCGCCTTCTCGGTCGGTAGATAGCTGTACACGACGAGCGGCCTTCCGGCCGGCTCGACCAACGCGATCGTCTGTCCCACACCGAGGTATGTGCCGAAGACCTCGTTGACGTCTACGACCGTGCCTGCTTGCGGTGAGGTCACTTCGAAGCTCTGCGGCGGGGTCGCAGAGTCGACCGGTGTCGGCGCTGTGACCGTGGCCAGAGGCTCTCCGTCGGTCACCCGGGCGCCCACGTGCAGCGGAGGGAGACCGCTCACCGTGCCCGCCAGCGGTGTCTCGACCGGATAGAGCCCTCCCGTAGGGAGGTAGAGCCCCTGGGCGGGCAACGTGGTGGGCACAGTCGTGACGGCCGCCCAGATCACGGCCGCGGCCACCACGGTGAGCAGCGTCACGAGCGCCACCCACTGGAGCGGCAGGGCGGCACGCACCACCTGGTCGAGCTGCTCGGGGGACGAGACGCGCTGCAGGGCGCGTTCGCGGAACATCGTCGTGCTCACGGGCGTGTACCTGCTCTCAAGTTCACGGGCTTGTGCCTGCTCTCGAGCTCGTTGCCGAGTCAGCTGCGGGAGCAGCTGTTCGGGGTACGTAGGGAGACGTGCTCCTGCGCGCAGTCACCACATACCCACCCCGAATCATCTGGCCCTCTTCAGACTCGGACTGGCCTTCGCCGAGCACCAGGGAGAGCAGTTCGACGACCTCGACCTCCCACCCGTGCATCGCGAAGAGAGCGGCGGGATCGGCTGTCCCGAAGAGAAGCGGTGCACCCCACTTCTCGAACACCGCCCGAAGGTGGGCGGAGGCAGGAGAGGACAGGGCGGCAGCAGGCACCAGGTCGGCCATGCACCATGAGCCGGGGGGACTCAGAGAGCTCACGTCGTCGAGAATGCGGTGCACGACGCGTTCTTCGAGATAGAGCAACAGGCCCTCTGCTATCCATATCGTAGGGGTGTAGGGGTCGAAGCCTGCTCCGGGCAGCTTGATGCTCAGGCTCTCACGAGCGAGGTCGAGCGCCACCGCCACGCAGTGACCATCGCCCACGCCGGAGGTGCCGGAGCTGCCCGCGGCACCGGCGAGGCGCCGCTGCTTGAGGGTGAGCACCCGCGGGTCATCCACCTCGAAGAACACGATGCGATGCGGTAGCCCGAGACGCCGCTCCCTCGTGTCCATCCCTGCTCCGAGCTTCACCACCTGCACAGCCTCGTCCTTCTCGCCGGCCAAGAGCCGGCGCAATTCGCCGTCGAAGTACTGCGTGCGCGAGATCATCATCTCGAACCCGGCAGCTTCGGGCACCTCGCGCTGGAGGCCTTCGAGCACCTCGAACCCCTCCGGACCTGCGAGCCTCGCGGCGTCGACGTCGATCACCCTCGGATGCGGGCGCGCTGTCTCTCGCGCGCGCAAAGCAGCCGCCAACAATGCGGTCATGGGGAGCGCTGGAAGAGCGTTGCTGGTCACGGCTCTTCACCGTCTTCGCCGAACATGGATACGGCCACTTGCCAGGCTCGGCGGCGCCTCGCACGCGCTCGAGAATGCCTGGCCAGCTCCTCCACGAGATCGCTCGCGTCCTGGAAGCCGGCCTCAGTGGCGAAGCGTTCGAACCCCACGTCGGGGCGCCAGCCTCCGGCCCGCAGCTGGTCCATTGCGAGGTCCGTCGCAGGGAGGTCTTGGCCTCCAGGCGCCGGGACCTCCTCGGAGGCAGGAGCCTCCCGCTCGAACTTTGCCGCAGCGTCCCTGATGCGTTCGTAGTCTCCTGCAAGGCGGAGCTCGTCGAGGAGCGGTCCCACGAGGAGGCGCTTGCCGCGCCGCATGGCCGCCCAGTCGCGCAGTCTCCGAGCCCGGGCCTCGGCCACGATCAGCCGTTCGAGTGCCTCGGGAGCGAGGTCGTTGTCTCGGCACCACTGCTCCAGCTCCGCGTCGGCGAGACGGTTGCGGACGGCGAAACGCTTGCGCTCGGCTGCGACTTCTTCCGAGGTCGCCGTCACCTGCCAGAGCTGAGCCAGCTCCTCGACGAGGATGCGGTCGAGAGCGCGATCGCGCATGGTGGCGAAATCTGGGCAAGTGAGCGCGGCGTACCGGGCGATCTCCTCGTCGCGGATCACGAAACCTTCAGATTCGACCTGGTGGTCTCGCTCGGCCAGCGCATCGAACATCATCGACCGCGCGACTACCACCCGACCGGTGTCGCGACCCGACGTTGTCGGTGCCTGCTCGCTCGATGCAGGAGAGCCGGCGCCGGGGCGAGCATTGCCGGAGATGGCTTCCAACAGGGCCAAGGCATCGGCACGCTTCAGGTCGACGTACGCTCCTTCGAACAGGTCCCTCATCGTGGAGACCTCCGTGGCTGCGAGGCCTGCCCGCGCAGCAGCCTCGAGGATCGCCTCCCTGGTCCGTTCGGGAAACCACAGCGACTTGGTAGCGCCGATCACGATCTCACAAGCGCGGGGGCTCATGCGGCCTGCCGTCACAGCAGCCTCGCAAGTGGCCCGGACGTTCACCAACGCCTCGGTCTCGCTCCGCCACGAAGCTTCCGCACCCGCGTGAACGAGAGCGACCTCGTCGTCGTCGGTGAGCGCGCCTGTGGCATAGAGGCGGTAGATCTCGCCGATGCCGACCATCCCGAAGCGCGCACACTCGGCGGCTCGCAGCGCTCCCATGCTCGACGAGCCGAACACGAGGACTCCACGCTCCAGAGCGGCGAGGATCTCCTTGTGCCACACAGGCAGTGATTGGTAGAAGACCCCGTCGACGATTCCCACGGCCCACGGGCGCCCGCACGGTGCCGAGCTCACGAGGGAGAGAAGGTCCCCTTGCGCGATCGGCGGCAGGTAGGTCGCAGACGGAAGGATCTTCCGCGCCTCGTCCAACGGGAGGCTCGGGCCGATGAACACGGCGACGCCTTCCCCGTCGGTCCCGGAGCTGGACGAGGAGCGTCGTGTCACGAAGGAGCGCGTCCGCGTGCGTGATCGATCGGCGGTGAAGGTCTGGCTTTCGGCCCGGCCAGAGCACCGGTGATAGCTGCCCGACCGCGCGGGCCAGGTTTGAAGTACGAAAAGGAGCTGTAGCCCTCGAGGCCCGGCACCACGACCTTCACGACCGGGATCCCGAGCTCCGGAAGGGTCAGATCCACGACGACGGCAGAGCTCAACCCGACGTCCTGGAGGGCGCGGAGCATGGCTTGGCAGTCACCTTCGAAGGTCTGCGTCGCCTGGCTCGTCATCGCCGACGCGTCTTTCTCGCCGACTCGCTGCGGTGTGCCCTCGCCTGCGCGGATGCCGGCGCGGCTTCTGCGCAGGCGACGATGCTCGAGCACCATCAGATCGTCACGAGACCCGGCGATGTAGACGGCTCGCGACTGGATGGATTCGGTCAACGCACGCACCATCGCCACCTCGGGATCGAGATGGGCGCCGTAGCCGCGGAAGGTGCCAGTAGCGGGAACTTCCCGGTCCAGCAGGTAGGACATGAATGCCGGCACACCAGTGTCGGCCGTGCAGTCGAACAGGACGGGCGAGATGCCAGCGCGCTCGAGTCTCGCGAGAAGCTCGCGCACCCGGTCGAAGACGACAGTGCGGAGGTCTACCTCCTCGAGGTTCCCAGGTCCGTGACGCGCCCTCAAGACCGCCGTCGTGACGGCGTCTCGCTCGATCACCTCTGCCAACCCGGAGCACACCGCCTCCAGGAATACGTTCCCCGATGCCAGCCCGTTGGACCCCACCTGGAAGCTGAAGTGCGTCGATCGGCGTTCCAGGCCGGACGCCATGGAGACGATCTCGAACGGGACCGCGATCTCGCGCTGGCCGATCAGGTCCCATCCGAGCACCCAGTCCTCTGCGACGTCCTCGTGGAACAGCGAGAAGCGCGAGAGCGGCAGGAGCTCAGCCTCGATCGCCAACCCGGCCTGTACCAGGTCGCGGTGCGTGGCTCTCAGCCTCTCGGACGTGAACCGGTGGTCCTCCTCGGCGCAGTGGAGCTCGATGCCCTCCATCGCAGCCGACACTTTGGCGGCGCTGAGCGTGAAGCCCTTCCCAGACGAGTTGGCCAGTGTCGGAGCGTTGGGTCGCATTGCCAAGATCGTCGGGACGCCGACACGATCGAGCCCGGTGACGTCCGCCAGCCGAGTGATCCCGGCCCAGGGCAGCAGGGGTGAGATCCGCTCCGACGTCTCCTCGGGCGCGCACGCCCGGTGGGTGGCATCCAGGAAACCCTTGGCTTGGCGGTACGCATCTCCCCGGTACCAGACGGGGACGGTGCTCGGCTCGGTGGGAGCGAGCGAGCGTCCGGGCACGGAGGCGCCCCCCAACCCGGGTCAGATCAGGGCGGAGACGGCGGCCGTGGCGGGAATCGTGTAGGAAAGGACCTCGACCGTCTGGGCATCTGACAGCCCGCCGGCCACCTTCTCCAAGTCCTCGTCGGAGAGCTCCTCGATGCCGAGATCCGACCTGATCGCGTCAATGTCGTCGGCGGTGACCTCGTAACCGGCCTCGTTGGCCCGCCGCAGGCGCTCTTCGGGAGTCGAGGCCTTCGCCAACTCCTCCGTGAACGCCTCGTCGGTCTTCAGGCGCTCCGCGAACGCCTTGGCTGCTTCTTGTGACATCTCTGCGCCCCTTCCGACTGGCCCCGTTGCGTTCTGGGTACCCCTGCCCGAGCGGAGCACCTACCTACGAACGAGGATCGCGCGGAACGCTACACGATCTGTGCTTCAAGGGAACTACCGCATCTCAGGATTGGGCGGGCGTTGCCGGCATAGGATTTGCTCCCTGATGGCGGGCACCACCGAGGCTCCGTACGTGCGCGGCGTGTACGCGATCGCGAGGGCCGATCCCGACCGCGTCGCAGTCGTGTGCGGCGGTACGAGGACCACCTTCGGCGAGCTGGACCGCCTGTCGAACTCCGTGGCCCACGCCGTGGCGCCCTACGTCCGGGAGCCGGGCGACAGGGTGGCAGTCATGCTCAACAACTCCATGGAGGGTTTCTGCGCGTGGCACGGCGTGGCGCGTCTCGGGGCGCTCGTCGTGCCGGTCTCCACGCGCCTCACCGCTCCCGAGGCCGCCTACATCCTCGGTGACTCGGGTTCGGTGCTGCTCGTGCACGAGGGCTCACCCGTCGCCCCGGCGGCCGCAGCCGAAGCCGGCGTGCCCGCGCTCGAGATCTCAGAGGCGATCTCCGGCGGCGGCGAGGACGAGCCGCCCTCCGGGGACTGGGTCGCGACCCCCGTCACGGCCATGCAGTACACCTCGGGGACGACCGGGCGCCCGAAGGGGATCCTCCGTCCGCCTCCCCGCCCGGCCGCCGAAGCCCCGCCGAGCCCCTTCGCCACCTTCTGGGGCTTCGGGCCGGCCGACGTCCACCTCATGTGCGGGCCGATGTACCACACCGCGCCCAGCGCCTACTCGCTCATGAGCATGACCGAGGGCGGGACCGTGGTCGTGATGCCCCGCTGGGACGCCACCGAGGCACTCGCGCTGATCCAACAAGAGCGCGTCACCACCTCGCAGATGGTGCCCGCCAACTTCATCCGGATCCTGGAGGCCGACTGGAGGGCTTGCGACCTCTCCAGCGTGCGCAAGATCCTCCACGCGGCCGCTCCCTGCCCGGTCGACGTCAAGCGGCGGATCATGGAGGTCTTCCCCCCGGGCACGGTCTGGGAGTACTACGGCGCGAGCGAGGGGATCGCCACCGCGATCTCACCGGAGGAGTGGACCACCAAGCCCGGGAGCGTGGGCAGGCCTTTCCCCGGGATCTCGCTCCGCATCGTCGGTGAGAACGCCGAGGAGCTTCCCGCAGGCGAGGTCGGGGAGGTCTACGTGTCCATGGTCGGCAGTCACCGCTTCGAGTACCACAACGCGCCCGACAAGACCGCACGCGCTTGGCGGGGCGACCACTTCACGGTGGGCGACCTCGGCTACCTCGACTCCGACGGCTACCTGTTCCTGGTCGACAGGCGCATGGACCTGATAATCAGCGGCGGGGTGAACATCTACCCCGCCGAGGTGGAGGCGGCCCTCGTAGAGGACCCCGAGGTCGTCGACGCTGCGGTGATCGGGCTACCCGACGAGCGGATGGGACATCGGGTCCACGCGTTGGTGGAGCTGCGGCCCGGCGCGGCGGCGGACGCCGAGGCTCTCGTCGAGCGCACCCGGGCACGCCTCGCAGATTTCAAGCTCCCGCGCACCGTGGAGTTCGTCGACACCCTGCCGCGCGAGCCCAACGGGAAGATCATGAAGGTGAAGCTGCGCGAGGAGAGGATCGCGCAGCCGCCGCCGGGCTCCTAGAGGACCGCAGGCCTCCTAGTCGAGCACCCCCTCCTCGACGAGGCGACCGATCTCGGACGAGGACATGCCGAGGAGCTCTCCGAGCACGAGCTCGTTGTGCTCCCCGAGCAGCGGTCCCGGGCGCTCGTAGGTGGCGTCCGAGCCCGAGAGCCGAAAGCCGTTTCGCTCGTAGCCGCACTCGCCCATGCACGGGTGCGTGAGGGTGACGAAGTGCCCGCGGTGGTGCAGCTGGGGGTCGACGCAGGCGTCGGCGAGGTCGGCGACCGCCACCGCCTCCACCCCGAGGGCCTGGAGCTGACCTGCGAGCTCCGTGTGACTTCGCGTCGCCGTCCACCCACCGACGAGGTGCTCTATCTCCTCGACGTCGGCCGCGCGCGCCTCGAAGGTCCCGAAGCGCTCGGTCAGCGACGCGTCGAGGCCCATCGCGGTCGCGAGCGCCCGCCAGTCCTCGTCGTCCCAGCAGGCGATCGCCACGTAGCGGTCCTCTCCCTCGCACGCGAACGCGCCGTGAGGGACGAAGCGCTCGGAGCGGTTCCCCGCTCGCACGACGATCCTGCGGTTCGCCACGTAGTCGAGCACCCAGGGGGAGAGCGAGTACACAGCGGCCTCCACCTGGCTCACGTCGAGATGCAAGCCCAAGCCGGTGCGCCTGCGGTAGAGAAGGCCCGCCGCGAGCGCGGTCGCCACGAAACGCGGCGCGAGCGAGTCGGTGATCGTCCCGTAGGGGCCGACGGGCTCGCGGTCGGGCCAGCCGGTGAGCAGGTTGTAGCCGGCCAATGCCGAGCCCTGGCCCCCGAAGCCCGGGTAGTCGCGGTGCGGTCCGGTCTGGCCCTGGAGGCACGAGCTCACCATCACCAGGTCGGGCTTCTCCGCCACGAGCGACTCGTAGTCGAGACCGAAGCCGCGCATGGCGCGTGGGGCGTAGTTCTCTGCGAGTGCGTCGGCCCACGACACGAGGCGCTTGGCCACCGCCAGGCCCTCGGGGTGCTTCAGGTTGAGGGTCACGCTCAGCTTCCCGACGTTCAACGAGTCGAACATGTCCGATCCTTCGAGGCCGCAGGGATTGCCGGGCCGCAGGCCGTAGGTGCGGAGGAAGTCAGGGCGCGTGCGCGACTCGATGCGCACCACCGTCGCTCCGTGCTCTGCGAAGTAGCGCACCGCGATCGGCCCGGCGGCCCCGGTGCCCACCTCCACCAACTTGGTCCCCGCCCATGCGCCATGTCCGAACAGGCCCGACTGGGGCGAGCGACTCGTCGCCGGAAGCGAAGCAACCGGCGACTTCTGTCTCCCCCCCGTCGAGCCCGTCACCCTCGGCACGCCCGTCTGGCTCTCGTCCCCAGCCCTCCTGAGGGTAGGGGCCGGGGCGGAGGGGCCCGGGCGATAGCTCTCGCCGTCGGGGGTGACGACCCGCACGAACCCAACGGGGAAGTGCTCGAAGCCGCCGAGGGCACCGAAGAAGCCGCGCGCCTCGAGCTGACGGCTCTCGATCAGCTCGCGCGGCGAATTGGCGGGGGCGAGCATAAGGTTGGTCTCGCAGGCGATCTCGTATAGCTCGGACATGGTGTGGCGGGAGAAGTACTCGGCGATGGGCTCCGAGATGGCGTCGAGCTCCGCCGGATCGAGCACGTTGTGGTCGTAGGTGGTCCAGTCCCTTTCGGTGAGGGCCGGGGTGGCCAGCCCGTCGGCCTCTACGAGCCGGGTGATGGTCTGCATGTTGGCGACTCGCGCCTTGCCGCCGCGCAGCCCGAACGACACGAACCCGTCCTTGCAGGGCCAGATCTCGCGCGTCACCCCGACGTTCGCGCCCGAGCGCTTCCCCCGGTTGCCGGTGCGGGGGAAGCGGGCCACGTTGCCCATCGAGGCGATCATGACGGCCTCCTGGGCGGAGACGTCCACTACCTGAGGCCTGCCGGTGGCGAGCGCGCTCAGCGCGGCCATCGCCGCCTCCGGGCCCACGTGGGCCCACGCGGTGGGCTCGGTGCAGCGCACCGGGGGCCGATCGGGGTCGCCGGTGCAGTACATGTTGCCGGTCGAGGCCATCACCCCGAGGTCGCTCGCTTTCCAGCCCGAGCGCGGCCCGGAAGTACCGAAGGCGCTGACCATCACCCACACGGCCTGCGGGGCGAGTGCCGCGTCCGCCTCGATCGCACCGGGCCAGCCGGGTGTGCAGAGCACCACGTCTGCGCCGGCGAGCAGCTCGGCCAGGCGCGGGTCGCCGGGGCCGTCCACGACCGCACCGAGCTTCCCGGCGTTCCAGGCGGCGAAGCGCAGCGAGCTCCCGTCGGGACCGAGAGGGGTCACCCGGCGAAGAGGGTCGCCCTCGGGGGTCTCGACCTTCACCACCTCCGCCCCGAGGTCGCTCAGGATGCGGCCGGTCAACGCGGCCGGCTCGCCGGCGAGGTCGACGACCCTCACCCCTTGGAGGAGCGCCTCCGTGCCCGTCGCCGTGGCCGTCGCGCCTTCGTCTCCCACGCCGGGCGAGCGTAATTCCGGCCTCCCTGAAGCGCACTTCACCGATCTCACGTTGACGCCGCCGGGCACCGGGCTGTAGCAACCAGGACGTGAGCCCGCAGGACCAGCCGACCGACCAGCAGGAGAAGCCGCTCGAGGAGCAGGTGCTGCACCGCTTGTCCGACAGGGTGTCGTGGATCACCTTGAACCGCCCCGAGGTGCGAAACGCCATGACCCCCGACCAGCGCGAGCGGGTCATCGCGCTCCTCGAGGAGGCGAGCGCTTCGCTCGAGGTGGGGGCCGTGGTGCTCGGCGCGACCGGAGAGGGCTTCTGCACCGGCGCGGACCTACGGGCGGGCACCCGGCGCGCCACGCCGGCTCGGCCCGAGGGTGCTCCGGAGAGGATCGTGGGCGAGACCTCGCGCATGATCAGGCGTGGCGCCCAGCGCCTCGTGGCTGCCATCTTGGACTGCGAGAAGCCGGTGGTGGCGGCTGTCAACGGCACGGCCGCGGGGATCGGGGCGCACATGGCATTCGCCTGCGACCTGGTCGTGGCCGCCCGCGAGGCGCGCTTCATCGAGGTGTTCGTGAGGCGCGGCATCTCGCCCGACGGGGGAGGCGCATACCTGCTGCCGCGCATCGTCGGACTGCAGAAGGCGAAGGAGCTCGTGTTCTTCGGCGACGACCTCGCGGCCGAGGAGGCGCAGCGCCTCGGGCTGGTCAACCAGGTGGTGGGCCGCGAGGAGCTCGAGGCTGCGGCAGCCGAGCTCGCGGGGCGCCTTGCTGCCGGGCCCACAAAAGCGATCTCGATGGCGAAGTGGTTGCTCAACCGCTCGCTCGAGTCCGACCGGCGCACGGCCTTCGACGAGGAGTCCTGGGCGCAGGAGATCGTGGTCTCCACCTCCGACGCCGCCGAGGGGATGAAGGCCTTCGCCGAGCGGCGCGAGCCGAAGTTCCGCGGCTTCTGATCGAATAGGCCGATGGACCTCGAGCTGACCGACGAGCAGAAGGCGCTAGAGGACTCGGTGCGCGAGTTCCTGGACGCCGAGTGCCCCGTGTCGCTCGTGCGCCGCGTCGTCGAGGACCCCTCCGAGGGCTCGAAGGGCGCGGAGGAGCTGTGGGGGAAGATGGTCGAGCTGGATTGGCCGGCGATGGCGGTGGGCGAGGAGGAAGGCGGTCTCGGGCTCGGCTTCGTGGAGCTGGCGGTCGTGTCGGAGCAGCTCGGGCGGGCGATCTCCCCTGCACCGTTCCTGGCGACGGCGGGCCAGTTCGTGCCGGCTCTCCGGGTTGCCGGGTCCCCCGAGCAGCGCCACCGCTTCCTCGAGCCCGTCGCGCGCCGGGGCTCGGTGGGCACCCTGGCGGTGGCCGAGGCCTCGGGCAGCTTCGACGTCACGAGCATCGAGGCCGAGGCGGTCGCCGACGGGGACCATTTCGTGCTCAGGGGCACCAAGCACTTCGTGCTCGACGCGGCACGGGCAGATGAGGTCGTGGCGGCTGCGCGCCTGCCCGGGACCTCGGGAACCGGAGGGCTCGGCCTATTCGTGGTGCCGCGCGGGGCGGTGTCCTGCGAGCCGATGCACAACATCGACGCGACCCGTCAGTACTGCACGATCGTGCTCGACGGCGCACTGGTCGAGCGCGACCGCGTGCTCGGCAGCCCCGGCTCTGGCGACGTGGCGAAGGCGCTCGCTCTCGTGCTCGAGGAGGCCACCGCGGCGCTCGCCGTGGAGATGGTCGGCACCTGCCAGGCGATCTTCGACATCGTGCACGAGTACGTGGGCCAACGCGAGCAGTTCGGGGTGAAGATCGGGTCGTTCCAGGCGATCAAGCACAAGCTCGCCGATATGTACGTGGCGCTCGAGTCGGCGCGCGCCACCGCCTATTTCGCCGCTCTCTGCATCGCCGAGAACGACGAGAGGCGTTCGCTGGCGGTGTCGACGGCAAAGTCGGCCGCGGGCGACTGCCAGAAGCTTCTCGCTCAGCAGGCCATCCAGTGCCTCGGTGGCATCGGCTACACCTGGGAGCACGACATCCACATGTACGTGAAGCGCGCCAAGGCCTCGGCCGCGCTCTTCGGGACGGCGGCCGAGCACCGCGCCCGAGTTGCAGAGTCGATCGGGCTCGGCCGCCCCGGCGTGCCCGGTGCGGCCGGCGTGCCCGGCGCGGCCAGCGGCGCGGGCCGGTAACCCGCGTGGCTGCGAGCTCCCTCCGCGAGGCGAGCCTTCCCGCCACGATGCCCGCCGCGGTCTACCGGGCCCCGGGCGAGGTCCCGCTCGAGCAGCGCCCCGTGCCGCGCCCGGGCGCGCGGCAGGTGCTCGTGGAGGTGGCCCACTGCGGGATCTGCGGCTCTGACATCCACCTCATGGTCGAGGGCTGGGGCAGGCCCGGGCTGGTCGGGGGCCACGAGTTCACCGGGACGATCGTGGCTCTCGGCGAGGAGGTGAGGGGCTGGTCGCTCGGCGAGCAGGTCGTGGCGGGGCCGTCGGCGCGCTGCGGGAGGTGCCGGCGGTGCCTCGAGGGAAAGCCCTCGCAGTGCGAGCAGCGCCAGGGCACCGTCGACCAGCACCTCGACAACGGGGCGTTCGCCCGGTACGTGCTGGTCGATTCCGCCTCGCTGCTCCGCATCCCCGAGGGGTTGACCCCTCGGCAGGCGGCGCTGGCGGAGCCGCTGGCCGTGGCGCTTCACGGCATCACCCGGTCGGGGCTAGAGGTGGGTGACAGCGCCATGGTCTTCGGCGCCGGCCCCATAGGGGCGCTCAGCGTCGCGGCCCTGGTGGCGAAGGGCATCAGGCCCTTGACGGTCGTGGAGCCCTCCGAGGCGCGTCGGCGCCTCGCGCTCTCGCTCGGGGCCGATAGCGCTGTCGACCCCACCGAGCTCGAGTGCTACAAGCCTTGGGAGCCCGAGCGTCTCGCGCCGGGGGCGGTCGACGCGGTGCTCGAGTGCTCGGGCAAGAAGCCGGCGATGGAGCTCGCCCTCTGCCAGTTGAGACGTGGCGGTCGCCTGGTGCTCGTGGGCGCAGGGGTCGAGGCGCCGTCGCTCGACCCCAACCGGATGATCCTGAACGAGCTCGAGGTCCGAGGCTCCTTCGTCTACGACGCCGACGGTTTCGACGTGGCGCTCGGCATGCTCGCCTCGGGCGCCGTCCCCGCGGACAAGCTGATCGAGCCCGGCGACGTCCCGCTCGACCGGCTGGGCCAGGCTCTGTCCGACCTGGCGGGCGGGCGCGTGGCGGGCAAGGTCATGGTCGTCCCAAGAAGCAGCGAGGAGGAGTGATGGCCCATCCCTACTATCCCTCGGGCAACCCCCGCTTCAACCACGTGGCGATGAGCGTCCCCGCCGACCTGCTCGGCGCCGAGCCGCGCGCGGCGATATGCCGTTTCTTCGACGAGGTGCTCGGCTTCACCGAGATGCCGACGATGACCATCGACCGCCGCCGGATGATCCTGAGCTGCGTGCACTGGGACCAGTTCATCTTCCTCATCGCAGAGGACGAGCCCATGCGCTGCCCGCAGATGGACCACTTCGGGTTCGCGGTCGGCGCGCTCTCCGAGCTCGAGGGGATAGCCAAGAGGGCGTCGGACTATCGCGCGCACGACGACAAGGTCGAGCTGATCGATCTCCACGTGGACGACCAGGGAGTGGTCAAGATCCACTCGCTCTACGTGCGCTACATGCTCCCGATGATGTGCGAGGTGCAGTGGTGGGAGTTCGCCGACCGCGCCGCCGAGCCGGTGGCTGCGAGCTCAGGCCGCTGAGGCTGAGGAGCTCGAGGGGACGTAGGGCCCGGCGAGGCCGCCGTAGCCGCTAAGTAGGTAGCGGCCCGCGGCCCGCACGGGCAGCACGGGCATCGAAGAGCCCCACATCTCGCGCACCCAGGCGGGGGCGGCTGCGATCGACAGCGCGTGCAGCACACGGTACGCGGGCATGGCGATGCGCAGGGTCCCCGGGAGGCCCGGACGCGCGAGCCACGCACCGATCCAGCGCGTCTGCTCGTTGACCGCGAGCGCCGGCCGGTGCTCGCGCAGGCGACCGAGCAGCTCCCCCCAGCTCTCGGGCGGGGAAGGGTCGCCGAGCTCGCGCGGGACGCGCGCCTGCTCCGCCACGTAGGAGTCGAGCAAGCCCGGATCGGGCCGGTGCCCGTAGAGCAGCCACACCCGCCCGATCGACAGCAGCAGGGCGCAGTGGATCCAGTCGACCAGCTCGGGGTCGCCGGCCGAGTACCTGCGGCCGTCGGGCGCGGTGCCGAGGACCCGGGTGTGGATCTGGCGGACCTGAGCGCAGTAGCGCTCAGCCTCGCTGCCGGGACCGAACGTCGTGGTGTGCACGAAGGACCCGGTGCGCACCGCGCGCCGGATCGGGTGCTCCTCGAAGTCCGAGTGCTCCATCACCCCGGCGAGCGCCAGGGGGTGCAGCGCCTGGGTCCACAGCGCCAGCACTCCGGCGACGGGAAACGAAGGGTCGCCGTGGATCCTCCAGCTGGCCGAACCGGGCGCGCACCACGGCGGGTCGGATGGATCCGCCTCGGGCGGGGCCATGTGCATGCGGCGCAGCTGCGCGGCGCGTGCGCGGCGGAGGAGGTCGAAGCTCAAGATCCGCCCCACCGTCCCGAGGCCGTGCAGGGTGGTGGTGGCCGGGCCGTCGAGGGGGGTGAGCTTCCTGAGGGCGTCTGCGTGGGCAAGCGGGTCCGGCGTCCTCATGCCCTCAATCATCCAACTCTGGGACGACCGTTACCAGCACCCGGGTACCCACCACCCCCGAAACGCTGGTCGAGCGCGTCGTAGTCCACGGCGAAGCCCTCTCTCGGCAGGGAGTCGACGAACTCCACCGACTTGGGCTTCTTGTAGGAGGCGAGGCCCTTGCGGCAGTGCTCGACCAGCTCGTCGGCCTCGATTGTCTCGCCTTCGCGCAGGACGACCACTGCCTTCACGTTCTGGCCCCAGGTCGGATCGGGCACCCCGATCACGGCTACGTCGGCGACGGCGGGGTGCGAGCGGATGACCGCCTCCACCTCGGTGGGGTAGATGTTCTCCGCTGCGGATTTGATGAGCCTCGTCTTGGGACCGATGAAGCTGAGCGAGCCGTCCTCTTCGACGCGCCCGAGGTCGTTGGTGTGGTGCCATCCCCCCGCCTGGCGCTCGGCGTTGAGCTCGGGGCGCCGGAAGTAGCCGTGCATGACGGTCGGCCCGCGCACCGCGATCTCGCCGGTCTCGCCGACCGGGAGCTCGGCGCCGGAAGGGTCGAGGACGCCGATGCGCACGAAGGGTGGCGGGCGGCCGTGGCTGCCGATGCTCGGGCCCAGGGCGTTGAAGGTGGCGAGCCCCATCACCTCGGTCTGCCCGTAGCCGGCGGGGTGCATTCCCCAAGGGCTCTCGTCGACGGTGATCATCTCGGTCCACTTCGGCTTCCCGCGGAAGGTGCGCAGGCTCTTCAGGTCGTAGCGGCCGTCGGAGTTGACCTCGAGGATCTGGTCGATGGTCGGCGGCATGACGAAGGCCCCCGTGCAGCGCTCGGCGGCGATGAGCCGGCAGAGCTCCTCGGCGTCCACCCTCGGCGTGAACACGTTGTTGCCGCCGCACACGAACGTCGCAAGCGTCGACATGAACGTGGCCACGTGGAACAGCGGTCCGCAGTCGAGGTAGACGTAGTCGGCGCCGATCCCCATGAGCTGGGCCACGAACGAGCCCTGCACCACGAGCGCCCGGTGCGAGAGGAGCGCTCCGTTGGGCGTCCCGGTGAACGCGGCGGTGTACATCATGAGCAGCGGGTCGCGCTCGTCCACCTCCGTCGCCGGGCCCTCGAGGGATACGCCTTCGACGAGCGCCTCGTAGCCGTCCGAGCCGGCGCCGTCGTGCTGGACCCACAGCGCGCCCGAGCCGCTCTGCGAGCGGGCTTCGCGAAGCGCCTCGCCGATCTCCGCCTCCTGCCAGAACACCACTGCCGGGTCGCTGTCGGAGATCACGAATGCGAACTCTGCCGGCGCCTGCCGCCAGTTGGCCGGGCAGAAAACCGCTCCGAGCTTCGCCGCAGCCAGCAAGCCTTCCAGTAGCCGGTGGCAGTTCTGGCCCAGCCACAGCATGCGATCGCCGCGGCCCACGCCCCTCGCCGCTAGCGCGTTGGCGAGGCGGTTGGTGCGCTCGTCGAGCGCCGCGAAGTCGAACCGGCTGCCGGTGCACACCGCTGCGGTCGATCGTGGGCGCGTCGCGGCGTGCCCGCGCAGCAAGTCGCCGAGCGTGAGGTCGTGGAGCTGGTCAGTCACGAGCGCGGGAGCCCGAGCACCCGCTCGGCGATGATGTTGCGCTGTATCTCCGACGTTCCCCCCGCGATGGTCTGGGAGAACGACTGGAGCCAGTGCACCATCCACGCCTGGTCGTCGCCACGCGACAGGGAGGGCGCCTCTGCCCGGTCGACGTCGAGGCCCACAGGCCCCAACGCCTCTGCGACGTCGAGTGCGAGGTCGCGGCGCAGCTCGCTGGCGAGCAGCTTGAGCACCGAGTGCTCGGGGGAGGCCTCGCCCTTGGCGAACTTGGCGAAGCCGCGGTACCCGAGCAGCTTGAGTGCCTGGGACTTCACGTAGGCGCGCGCAACGGTGTCGCGGAACATCTCGTCGTCCGCCAGGCGCCGCCCCCCGGGCAGCGGAGTCGTGGCGGTCCCCACCACGCGGCCGAGGATCTTCTCCAGGCCCACCGCCTGGTCGATCCAAAGCATGCCCCGCTCGTGGGCGAGCGAACCGCGGGCGACGGCCCAGCCGTGGTTGAGCTCTCCGACGAGGTTCTCGACGGGCACCTCGACGTCGGTGAAGAAGACCTCGTTGAAGTCTGCGCGCTCGCGGTCGGTCAGCTCGGCGATCGGCCGCGCCTCGATGCCGGGGGTCCGCATGTCGATCACGAGCACGCTGAGCCCTGCGTGCTTGGCCACGTCGGGGTCGGTGCGCACGAAGCAGAAGCAGTAGTCCGAGTCGTGTGCGCCCGAGGTCCAGACCTTCTGGCCGTTCACCACGAAGACGTCCCCGTGACGCTCGGCGCGCGTGCGCAGGCCGGCCAGGTCGCTCCCGGCGTCGGGCTCGCTCATGCCCAGGCACCAGCTGATCTCCGCCCGCAGGGTGGGGAGCGCGTAGCGCTCCTTCTGCTCCTCGGTGCCGTAGTCGAGCATCGAGGGGGTGACGATCGACAGGCCCTGCGGGTTGCAGCTGCGCGGCACCCCGAGACGGGCAAGTTCCTCGAAGTACACCATCTGCTGCACCGGCGTGGCGTTGCGGCCTCCGAGCTCGGGGGGCCAGCCGGGCACGAGCCACCCGTTGTCGAAGAGCTTGCGCTGCCAGATCCGAGCCCATTCGGGGATGTGCGCCGAGGAGCGCACCTTCTCGGCGCGCTCGGACTCGGGGGGGAGGTTCGCTTGGGTCCACGAGCGCAGCTGGCGACGGAACTCCTCGGTCTGATCGTCGTAGCCCAGGTGCACGGCCGGATCGTAGTTGCTGGCCTCTTATGGGCCGGTCAGGTGAGGGGACGCCGGGTGAGCAGCATGCATCCGGCGATCGGCCCACCGCCGGCCGCCACCGCGGCCACCTCGGGCCTGCTGGGCACCTGGCGCGCCCCGCCCTCGCCACGCAGCTGTACGCAGGCCTCGTGCATCAGGCCGAACCCGTGCAGCCGCCCCGCCGACAACTGGCCCCCAGACGTGTTGAGCGGCAGCTCGCCTCCGAGAGAGATGCGCCCACCCCCCTCGACGAACCCTCCGCTCTCCCCCTTGGCGCAGAAGCCGAGCTCCTCGAGCCAGCACATGGTGAGGATGCTGAAGCCGTCGTAGAGCTCGGCCACGCCGACGTCCTCGGGCCGCAGCTCCGTGCGCTCCCACATGCTCGCGGCCGCGTCGCGCGCGGTGAAGGTCGTCATGTCGTCGAACTGGTCCCAGCTCGGCCGGCCCCGCGCAGCGGTACCGATGGCGTTCACGTGACACGCGCCGCGCGGCGCGTCCTTCGCGTAGTCGGCGTGCGAGACGACCACAGCAGTCGACCCGTCGCAAGGCGCGTCGCAGTCGTAGAGGCACAGCGGTGTCGAGATCATGCGCGCGCCCAGGTAGTCGTCCAGGCCGAGCGGCTCTCGGTAGACGGCCTTCTCGTTGAGAGAGGCGTTGCGCCGGCCGTTCAGGGCGATCTGGGCCAGCTGCTCGCGGGTGAGACCGAACCTCGCGAAGCGGAGCTGCGCTATCTGCGCGATCCAGTTGGCCGCCGAGACCGCACCGAATGGGAGCACCCACTGCATGAAGCCCGAGAACCTCGGCACGCCGCGGCCGCCCCCGGAGCCTCCGCCGCCTCCACCGCCCGCTCCGGCACCACCCATCCCCTGGCGCCCGCCGGTGCCCTGGGCGGTCGCCTCGGTGACGGTGCGGTAGACGAGCACGTGGTGGGCGAGGCCGGCGGCGACCGCGAGGCAGGCGGAGAACACCGCGCGCAGCTGCCCGGGGCCCTCGATCCCGCCGTCGTGCCAACCGAGGCGCAGCCGCAGCGCGTCGTGGACGTCGGGGCCGGGTGGTCCTCCGAACCCGGCGGGCCCGAACCCGGCCCCGGGATAGGTGGACAGCCCGTCGATGTCGTCGCGCGTGAGCCCCGCGTCGGCGATCGCTGCGAGGCAGGCCTCGAGAGTCAGGTCGAGGTCGCTCCGCCCGAGGCGCCGCCCCACCTGGGACTGGCCGATGCCCGAGATCACAGCGCGCCGCTCGAGGCGCTCTGGGCTCATCGCGCACCACCGGCCTCGCCGCCCGCGGCGTCACCACTGCCGTCCCCACCCCCGGCCTGGCGGAACAAGGGCAGCCATACGTCCTCGTGCTGCTCGAAGGTCACCTCCACGGGCATCGAGACGTAGACGTCCGCCTCGTCACATCCGACGAGGTTGGTGGTGAGCCGCACGTCGGGTTGCTCGGCGATCTCCACCAGGGCGATCACATAGTGCTCCGATCCGGGTATCCACTGTTGGTGGTTCACGGTGAAGCTGAGGATGGTGCCGCGACCGCTCACCGCCTCGGGGGCGAGCTCCCCTTCGAGGCAGTAGGGGCACACCGGCGAGGGTGGGTGCACGTACTTGCGGCAGGAGCCGCACCGAAGAAACTCGAGCATCCCCTTCGAGCCCGCGGTCCAGAAGAAACGGTTGGCGTCGTCGAGACGGGGAAGCAGGCGTATCGCAGGGCCGCTGGCTGTCACGGCGCCAGATGTTAGGGCCCGCCCCCGACGAGCCTCGCCAGGGCCCTCCGGTCGATCTTGTCCATGGCGGTGCGGGGCAGCTCCCCCACCACGACGACGTCCTCGGGGAGCTTGTAGGAGGCCAGCTTGGGGCGCGCGTGCTCGCGCAACGCCTCGAGCGACGGCGGCTCGGAGTCCCGGCGCGGCACCACGACCGCCACACCGATCTCGCCCATCACCGGGTCGGAGCGCGCGGCCACCGCCACGTGCGCCACGAGAGGGTGGTCCGCGAGCGCACCCTCCACCTCGGCCGGGTAGACGTTGTAGCCCCCTCGCACGTACATCTCCTTCGATCGCCCGGTGAGGTGCAACCGCCC
>DATKIB010000024.1:0-47630 GCA_035509915.1 Acidimicrobiales bacterium
GAGCTACATAGAGGGATACCCGACCGGCTCTCCCCCCTCTTCTTCCACCCCTACGGTCAACCAGAACTTCGGTCCCGGAGAGACCCTCTCCACGAAGGCTGTCATAGGGGTGGGCCAAGGCGGCAGCATCACCTTCTCCAACGCCAAGGGCGACACCGACATCGTGGTGGACATAGACGGCTACTTCGGCTCCCCGGGGTCCTCTGGGGCGCTGTTCGTGCCGCTCGCAGCCCCGGTGCGCCTCACAGACACCCGCCCTGCCGGGGTCGGCGGCGGATCGAGCGCCACCTCGACGGTCGGTGGTGCCGACGGCGTGCCGCAAACCGCATCGGCGGGGGTGTTCAACGTGACCGATGTGGCAACTGGCCCGAACTACCTCACCGTCTACCCCGACGGCCAGAGCGTGCCCCTCGCCGCCGACGTCAACTACGTGCCGGGCGACACCTTCAACGTGGTGGCGGACGCGGCCTATGGCAGGCTCGGATCAGACGGGGCGGTGGGCGTCTACAACGGGCCCTCCGGTGGCCCTGTCGCCAACGTCGTCGTGGACGAGTTCGGCTACTTCACCGGCGGCTGAGGGCGGGGCGATCCACCGGCTGGGGCGCCTGCGGAGTTGCGTCGCCCGCTCGGGTGATCCTCAGGCCGACGGGGAGTTGGACGGTGGGGGAGGTGCAGGCGCACCCGCAAGGAGGTGCTCGTAGTTGGAGACCGAAGCGTGTGTCTCACCGGCGGGACCGTTCCCGAAGACGGAGAAGACGTTCTCCATGATCTTCGTGAGCGTGGGCGCCGAGGGCGACACCTTTCCCGAGGGGCAGACCACCTTCGGCGGTATGTTCGACTGTGAGAAGAGCGCGTTGACCCATGCTGCGGTCCCGGTGTCGATCACACCGCCGCCGCCCGGCGAGGTGTAGTACGTCATGTTGGCGTAGGCACCGTTGCCTCGGTTCGTCACAGGCGAATGGAACACGAGGTCGACGTTGTCCGGCCCCCCCGGTAGGTCCGGCTCGTATCGGTCGTACTCTCCGAGAAGCAGGTTCGGGACTAGGTCCCCGTTGCTCAGGCCGGTGCCGTGCAAGATCCACGAGGAGTCGTCCGCCACGACGAGGTCGGCGGAGGCGCCCACGTCGACGTACAGGGCGCCGATGAGTGACTGCTGGGGCCGCGGGTCGGGCCCGTCCGCCCAGTTGGAGGTCACCTCGGCAGAGTCCACTCCCCACATCGGATCGTCGGTCTCGAACTCGTCCTTGTAGCAGACCTGATGACGCAGGGGCCCTACGCTCGAGGACTCGAGCCGTATGTGCCTGTAGCAGGCGTTGGATCCGAGGAACACCAGATTTACTCCTTGGTCACGAGCGTCGGTCGCGGCGTTGCGCATGACGGTGGACCAGTACTCGTCGTGACCGAGGCTGAACAGGCATTGGTGCTGCGCCAGGTACGCAGGATTGGCGTGCAGGTCGAGGTCGGTGCTGTATGTGACGTCGAGCCCGAGCCTCTCCATGAGGTGCACGAGCGGGAACTCGTTGCCTACGTAGTCGGCGGCTCCCCAGGCCCAGTTGTAGGAGTAGGGGCGGTCGAACGAGACCACGCGCGAGCGCGTCTGCCACTCGCCCCCCGGTCCGTCGTAGAGCGAGTACTCGCCGTAGAGGTTGTAGGCCTGCCACGTGGTGACGCTGTTCTGGACTACGAACGCGGCGGTGCTCGAGTCGTCGCGCACGCACAGCGGCACGAAACCCTGGCTCTGGTTGCTTCCCACCAGCTTGAGCAGGTACGTGCCGGGCGGCCACTTGCTCGTGACCGGAACAGTGATCGACGGTGACCACGCGCACTCGATCGTGTTCAGGGTAGGGGTCAGGTGGGGGGGTGGCTGCGAGGTGCCCGGGACCTCCTCTGAGGTCCACACGAGCCTGGCACCCGATCCTTGGTAGTAACCCATGCGGTAGGCCTCCACGTGAAAAGTGGGGCTGGGGCAGTCGGCGTAGAGCGTGATCTCGCCCCCCTGGGTGGTGCTGACCGCGCTCGCATAGCCCTGCATCACTCCGACACCTGACGGAGCGTTGATGAGCCAGGCGAGGGTCCCAGGAAGCGCGTTCTCGGCGACGACCCACTCTGCAGACGGCACGGTCACGCCGCTGTCGAGCTCGACCTCCTTCACGGCGGTCTTCGGTCGCGGGCGGCTGCGGGAAGCAGGGCGCAGCGCATGTGAGCGTGGCGGAGACGAAAAGCGTCCGACCAGCTCGTCGACACCGAACCCGACTGCCCCGAGCACGACTCCGGCACTCACGCCGGCGAGGAAGCGGCGCCGGTTGATGGTGGCACGGTCCGGTCGCGTACGAGGGCGAGGTTCCCGACGTGCGGGCACCGGCTCAGTGGCTGCGCCGGCCGCGATCTCCCGAGCCTCGTCTCTCCGGGTGCCGGGTGTCTCGTCGCCGGCACGGGGCATCTCCACTTTCTTGGCGACGGGCTTCTTGGATTTCCGAGCCGGCTCGGGTGTCGGCGTGGGTGATGCATCAGGGACACGGCTTCGCTTTCGCACCGCGGGAGCGCGCCCGTCGATGACTGGGGGGGCTGAGTCGGCGGCACCCCGTCGCTTTCGCACCGCGGGAGCGTTCTTGGCCTTGCCTGCTTCGGGAGCTCCTGCCTTCGCAGCACGGCCGCGCGCGTGCGCCGGCTTGCGCTTGGACCTGCCCGAACCGCTCCGCCTTGCGCCGGCTCGCGATCCGTTTTCCGCCTTTCGCGGGTTACCCGAGATGTCGGCCCCTTCGGCCCCGTCGGCTTCGTCTGCGGCCCGCCACACCGTCCCGCTGAATCCCAGTACCTCGGAGGCCCCGTCGTCGGGAGGGCGGGAAAAATCCTCGGGCACCTGGGAAATGGTACTGGGAGACCGCGCTGGCCCCTGGCCACTCACGGACCGTGCCGCAGGCGCTACTGGTGATCGGACGGGAGGTCAGAGAGCCTCCTGAATCTCCGGAGCCTGCCGAGCTTGCCCAGATGTCCCACGTCCACGCCGACGTCGGCGGCAGCCAGCAGCGGGAGGTCGCCCGCGCTGTTGCCGTATGCCCAGAGGTAGGGGCGGGGAGTGGCCTGTCCGGCGCGCTGGACGTCCGTCCCCTCACCGACGCTCGTAGCGACCACCGAGGACCTCGTCCACTGCTCCAAGCGAGCGAGCTTCTCCGCGCCGCGGCAGTTGCGGCCCTCGTAGCGGCCCGTGAGGCGTCCGTCCGGCCCGACCTCTAAGCGCGTGGCCACGACGTGGTCGACACCGAGCTCGCGCCCGACGGCTTTCACGTACAGCTCGGGTGAGGCCGAGACGATCACGAGCACGTCCCCCCGGCCCCGGTGCCACTCGAGGCGAGCTCGCATATCTGCGCGGGCTTTGCGCCGGTAGTGCGCTTCGCCGAACTGCGCCGCCCGTGGGGCGAGCTCCTCGACGTCGAGACCTCCGAGCGTTCGTAGGAACAGCGCCTCCTTCGCATCGTCCGCCGCAGAACCCCCGAGCACGGCCGCGCGGGCGAGCTTGGGCGCGAGGGCGGCGACTGCACGGCCCACGCGCCAGGGGCCGACCATGGCGACGAGGAACTCCCAGACGCTCCCGCCGGTCGTGAGCGTCCCGTCCAGGTCGAAGGCCGCGATCTGCCGGGGCCCGTCGGGACCTTCGAGGTCAGCCACCCGTGGGCACGCCGTGTCGCCCAGCACCGGAGGCGAAGCGCCCGGCGCCTTCGGCCGCCTCGCCACTGTCGATGCTCTGGCGTCCGAGGCGCGCCTCGGTGACCATCGCGTCTTGCTCGCTCTCGCCCCACTGCGCAAGGGCCGAGAGCCGATCGTTGCGCATGCAGGTCTGGGGCAGGCGGGCGAGCTCGTGGGCCAGCTCCAGGGTGTCCTCGAGGGCGCGCCCGGGCTGGCTCAGCCTGTTGACCAGTCCCATGGCCAGGGCCTCGGGGCCTCCGACGGCCCTCCCGGTGAGGATCAGGTCCATCGCCCGGCTGTGCCCGATCAACCGGGGCAGGCGGATCGTGCCACCGTCGACCAGCGGGACCCCGAACCTCCGGCAGAACACACCGAGCACCGAGTCGGTGGCGGCGATCCTCATGTCGCACCACAGGGCGAGCTCGAGCCCTCCTGCGACCGCGTGACCCTCGATGGCGGCGAGGACCGGTTTGGACAGCTCCATCCGGGTAGGACCCATCGGCCCCGGCCCCTCGTCGCGCACCGGGCGGCGCTCGCCCTCGGCCAGCGCCTTCAGGTCGGCTCCGGCGCAGAAGGTGCCACCCTCTCCGGTCAGGATCGCCACGGACACCGCGGAGTCGGTCTCGACCGTGGAGAAGGCGTCGATCAGCTCCTGGGCGGTGGGGGCGTCGACGGCGTTGCGCCTCTCGGGGCGGGAGATGGCCACGACCGTCACCGGTCCGTCGCGGGTGATGCGGAGGTTCTCGGGCATCGGCGCCCCATCTTCCCAGAAGGAAACCTGACTCGGCGGGTCGACAATTGCCCGGCCTCCCGCTACACTCGGCCTCGAGAGAGATCCAGCACGAACCACCCTGGCGCCCCCTGCGCCGACCGACCCAGGAGGAGACATGGCCGTACGCCTTGGCGACACCGCTCCCGACTTCACCGCCGACACCACCGAGGGCACCGTGAACTTCCACGAGTGGCTCGGCGACTCGTGGGGGATCCTTTTCTCGCACCCGAAGGACTTCACCCCGGTGTGCACCACCGAGCTCGCCGCCTTCTCGAAGGCCAAGGGTGAGTTCGACAAGCGCAACACCAAGCTGATCGGGCTGTCCGTGGACACGGTCGAGTCCCACAAGGCCTGGGACAAGGACATCGCCGAGACCCAGGGCCAGGCGGTCAACTTCCCAGTGATCGGCGACCCCGATCGCAAGGTGGCGGACCTCTACGACATGATCCACCCGAACGCCAACGACACGCTGACGGTGCGGTCGGTGTACGTGATCGGGCCGGACAAGAAGGTCAAGTTGATCATCACCTACCCGGCGTCCACTGGCCGCAACGTGGCCGAGGTCCTGCGGGTGCTCGACTCGTTGCAGCTGACGGCCGATTACCAGGTTGCGACCCCTGTCAACTGGAAGGACGGCGAGGACGTCATCGTCGTCCCGGCTCTCTCCGACGAGGACGCCGAGAAGAAGTTCCCGAAGG
The DNA here is from genome assembly GCA_035509915.1 of Acidimicrobiales bacterium. Classification (GTDB taxonomy): domain Bacteria; phylum Actinomycetota; class Acidimicrobiia; order Acidimicrobiales; family UBA8190; genus Bog-564. The sequence continues at coordinate 5,155 of DATKIB010000024.1, forward strand.
GGTTCAAGCGGCTCAAGCCGTACCTGCGGGTCACCCCCCAGCCCAACAAGTAGGGCTCTTAGACCAGGCGGCGCTCCGTCGCCCACCTGGTGAGCTGATGCCTTGACGAGAGCTGGAGCTTTCTCAGCACAGCGGAGACGTGCGACTCCACGGTCTTGACCGAGATCGACAGCTCCCGGGCCAGCTCCTTGTAGGTGTACCCCCGGGCGATGAGCCTGAGCACCTCGCGCTCGCGGGCCGAGAGCTGGTCCAGCTCGGGGTCGAACAACACGGGGGCGCTCTGCTCGGGCAACGAGGCGAAGGCGTCGAGCACGAATCCGGCCAGTCTCGGGGAGAAGACGGCGTCGCCCGCTGCGACTCTCGTCACGGCATCGACCAGCTCCGCACCCGAGATCGTCTTGGTCACGTAACCGCGCGCTCCTGCCCGGATGACGGCGATCACGTCCTCGGGGGCGTCGCTGACCGAGAGGGCGAGGAACTTGACCTCGGGGTGGTGGGCCTTTACCGCCTCGACCACGAGCTGGCCTCCGCCACCTGGGAGATGCACGTCCAGCAGCACGACGTCGGGCAGGCGCTCGGAGACGAGCTCGATCGCAGGTTCGACGTCGTCGGCCTCTCCGACCACCTCTACGGAGTCCCCGAGCTCGGCCCTCACCCCGGCCCGGAAGAGTCCGTGGTCGTCCACCAGGAAGACCCGAACGCGGCTCAACGCTGAGGCTCCTTCCCGTTGTGCGAGTGGTCGCGGATGGCTTTGCGCGGCATCGTCAGCACTATCTCCGTGCCGGCACCGGGGGTGCTGCGCACCTGGGCCTCCCCGCCGTGGCGCGCCATGCGGCCTCTGATCGACTCCGCCAAGCCCCGGCGGTCGGCCGCTACCTGGTCCTCGACGAAGCCGACTCCGCGGTCGCGTACGAACATGCGCACGTCGTCGGGCTCCACCTCGACGAAGAGCGATACCACGGGAGCCCCCGACCACTTGGCCGCGTTCACGGTCGCCTCGCGGCCGGCCTCGACCAGGCTGCGCAGGCCGTCGTCTAGCTCGCAGTCGCCGACCACCACCGCCTCGACGGGCACCTCGTGGAGCGCCTCCACGTCGCGCTGGATCCGCTGGACGGCGACGGCGAGCGTGGCTTCGTCCTGGTCTGCAGAGCCGGGGACGTGGCCTTCGAAGAGCCAGGATCGAAGCTCTCGTTCCTGGGCGCGTGCCAGCTTGACCACCTGGGCGGGACGGTCCGCCTGCCGCTGGATCAGCGCGAGGGTCTGCAGCACCGAGTCGTGGACACGAGCCGCGATGTCGGCCCTCTCCTCTGCGAGGGCCCGGGCCTGGCGCTCGTCGAGGAGGTCCCGAGCCACGTGCAGCCACCACGGCCCGAAGACCACGACCGCCCCGGCGATGACCAGGAAGACACCGCCCAAGGGTCGCAGCACCTCCCTGTTGGGACCGAGCAGCATCACCGCCACCCCCGCGGCGGCCACCACCGCTCCGAGGCCCGCGCGCAGCGCGAACAGCCGCCACGAGCCGTTGCCGGTCAGCCCGAGGCGGGTGAGCGGACGCACGGCGCGGCCCATGAGCGCCCGCTCGTGGTGCCCCACGTTGCGCCACAGGAGGACGAAGCCGGCTGCACCCACGCACAACGGCACCGCGAACGTGCCGATCCACCCGGCTCCGAGGGCAGAGGAGAGGACGATCAGGAGGATCAGGACCGGCACGAACGAGAGCGCCAGGGCGATCCCGACCCAGTCGCTGAAAGCCTTCGCGGCGATGCTCTTGTCCTCGCCCTCTGCAGGCAGCATCAGCCATCCGACAACGTAGAGGGCTACCCCGAAGCCGCTCATGAACGAGGCGATCACGAACGCCAGCCTCACGACGGTCGGGTCGACGCCGATCTTCTGCGAGACGCCCATCGCCACGCCCCCGAGCATGCGACCCTCTTGCCCACGCCTGAGCGGCCCCGGGTGCTTCGCCGCGTTCCACCGGCGGCGGTCCCCGTGACGGCCGTGCCGGCTCCAGCCGTGGCGGCCTGCCCAGCCGCGACCTGACCAGACAGGGTCGGCCCAGCCCGGGCCGGCCGAGCCCGACGACCACCAGCCAGGGCCGTCGGCAGGGGGCGGCGAGGGAGCAGGCGGGCTGGGAGCGGGCCACGTCGGCGGCGGTGGCGGCAGAGAGCTGCCCGAACCTTCGAAGACCCGACGATCGTTCTCGATAATCCGATGATCGCGCCCTGCGGGCAGCGGGGCCATCAGGGAGATCCCTGATCGGGGCGCGCTCGCTCGGGGAAGAACCAGGGTGGTCCCCGATTCACAGGCGAGGTGGGCCGGCAGATGATGGAGCCATGACCGACAACCCGATCAACCCGATCGACTCCATCGAGCGCCTGGCTGGGCACGGGGCTCCACCGCTGCGCCGTCCCTACCACCGACGCCTCGTGGCCGGCGTGGCGGCCGGCATCGCTGAGTACTTCGCCGTGGACGTGGCTGTAGTGCGGGTCGCCCTCGTGGTCCTCGGACTCCTCGGTGGAGTGGGTGTCCCCGCGTACCTCGCAGCATGGCTGCTGATCCCCGACGAGGGGGCTCCGGTGTCCATCGCGGAGGAGTGGCTGCACCACCGCCATCAGGCAGCGGCTTGATACCTGCCGGAGAAGCCGGAGAAGCCGGGGAAGCCGAAGATAGAAAGGGAACAGGAACAGTGAGCGCCAACATGCCCCCGTGGTCGCCTTGGTACTCGGCACGTTCGAGGTCCGATGCGTCGAGCGCACAGATGCGTGTCTCGGACGCCGAGAGGTCGCAGGTCGCCGAGTCGCTGTCGAAGCACTACGCCGACGGGCGGCTCGACGAAGCCGAGTTCAACGAGCGCCTTCAGCGCGCGATGTCCGCCAAGACCCGGTCCGATCTGGCCGGGCTGCTTGTGGACGTACCCCCTATCGTCGCACCACCCCCTCCCGAGGTCCTCGCCCACCACCGGCGTGGCCGGCTGGGGCTGCTCGTGCTCGGCACCTTCCTGCTGGCGCTGGCTGTGAGTTCCTCGATGTGGACATGGCACTTCCCGTGGCTTCTGTTCACCATCGGCCTGTTCCTGATCTGGCGGTTCTCGCACCGGGGTTGGCACTATCACCGCCGGTCTTACGGCCCGGGAGGGCCCTCGGCGGGACCCGGCGGTGGCATGTACGGCTAGCGGTCGACGAGGCGGTCGCGCAGCTCGCGCTTCAAGACCTTTCCCTGCGGGTTGCGGGGGAGAGGGTCTGAGAGGAACCAGAAGCGGGTGGGTACCTTGAAGCCGGCAAGCTGTTCGCGCGCATGACGGCCGAGCTCCTCGGCGGTCACCTTGGCACCCGGGCGAAGCACCACCGCCGCGCCGACCTCCTCTCCGAGGACCGGATGGGGCACGCCGATCACCGCCACGTCCGCGACCGCGCGGTGCTCGAAGAGCACGGCCTCGACCTCGACCGAGTAGACGTTCTCGCCCCCCCGGATCACCATGTCCTTAGCCCGGTCCACTATGTAGACGAAGCCCTCCTCGTCGATGCGCGCGATGTCGCCGGTGTGGAGCCATCCCCTGGTGAACGTGGCGGCGGTCTCCTCGGGGCGGTGCCAGTAGCCGCGCACGACGTTCGGGCCCTTGATCCACAGTTCCCCGATCACACCGGGGCTCTTCGGGAGGTCCTCAACCGGCTCTTCGCCCTCGTAGCCGTCGGGGACCACAGCCAGGTCACACACCGGCACCGGGGTACCGACGCTGTCGGGCTTGCGGACGTAGTCGTCGCCGGTGTTCATCGTCGTCACAGAAGACGTCTCGGTGAGCCCGTAGCCGTTGGACGGCGTGCCCACCGGGAAGTGCTCCTTGATCCGTCGAACCAGGTCCGGCGGCGCGGGCGCCCCGCCGTAGGCGACGGCGCGCACCGAGGAGGTATTCCTGTTCGAGAAGCTGGGCGAGTCGATCACCTGCATGACCATCGCGGGCACGCCGCCGAAGGTGGTGATCCTTTCGCGCTCGATCAGCTCGAGGGCCCGTTCGGCGTCCCAGTGGTGCATCATCACGAGCTTGTTGCCCGCCGCGGTGTTGGACACCAGGATCGAGTGGCAACCGGTGGCATGGAAGAGCGGCACGGACAGCAGGTACCCGCCGGGCGTGACACCGGAGCCTTGCGCGTCCGGGCTCGGGCGGTCGGCGTCCCTCGCGTGGGTGTGGTCGGCGGCTCCGGGGCTCGTGATGTCGCCTGCCCCCTCCATGAGCGCGGTGCCCCTCAGGGAAGCCCGCGTGTTGACGAAGAAGAGGCTCATAAGGTTGGTGCACATGTTGCGGTGCGTGCCCACCGCCCCCTTCGGCAGACCCGTCGTCCCCGAGGTGTAGAAGATCGTGGCGTCGTCCTCCGGCGCGATGCCGACCTCGGGCAGGGACAGACGCCCGGACGGGTCGCCCACGAGCTCGCCGAAGGGCACGATCGGCACCGGCGCGCGTCCGACCACCGGCACCTCCACGCGGTCCTCGTGGGTCACCACGACCGCACGCAGGTCTGGCAGCTCCCCTAGGTGCGGGCGGATCCGCTCGAGCCGTTCGGCGTCTACCACCACCACTGCGCTCTTCGAGTCGAGCAAACCGAAGTGCAGCTCGGGGCTCGTCCACCAAGCGTTGAGCGGCACGAGGACCGCCCCCGCCGCAGCGGCTCCCCAGAAGCTCATGGCCCATTCGGGGAGGTTGCGCATGGCGATCGCGACGCGGTCGGACTTCTCGACGCCGAAGCGCGATTCGAGCTCGTGTGCGATGGTGGCAGCGATCCGGAAGTGCTCCTCGAAAGTGGTGCGCTCGTCCTCGTAGACGAGGAAGTCCTTGTCTCCGTGCGCTCTCGACAGCTCGAGCACCACCCGCAGATCGGCTGGACAGTTCTTCCAGACTCTCGTGGGCACTCCCCGGATCACGACGTCCTCCATCTCGAACGTCTGCCCGGGGGAGGTGAGTTGCCGTGTCGCCTCTTCGAGCGAGATGGCGGAGGCGTGCTCTCGAGGGCTCATCGGTCGACGGCGTGCCCAACAGCTGAGCGCGCGGCAGCAGGGCGCCTGCGTCGCCATGCGTCTGCGAGGGCAGGTGGGGTCCAGCCGAGGTCGTTCGTGTCGAGGGTCGTCCCCGGCGCCACGATCGCGTCGATGCCGTCGAGGACCTCGTCGGCGAGCGAGACCTCGGTGGCTCCGAGGGCGCCGAGCAGGTGCTCCATAATGCGGGGGCCGATGATGGCGCTGGTCACAGAGGGATGGGTCAGCACGAACGCGATCGCCAGGTGGGTCAGAGGCACGCCGGCCTTGCCGGCGAGCTCGCTCAATGCCTCGACCGCTTCGAGCTTGGTCGACACCTCGGTCCTGGAGGTGTCGAAGCGAGCCGGCAACCGGGCGGCCCTGCCGCCGGTGGGTATGGGGGAGTCCTTGCGGTAGCGGCCCGTGAGCCAGCCACCGTTTAGCGGGCTCCACACGATGACCCCCATCCCGTAGCGCGCGCACGTCGGCAGCACGGCGGACTCCACGGCCCTCGCGAATACGGAGTAGGGAGGTTGCTCGCACTCGAAGCGCTCTCGTCCGCGTCGCTCCGCCACCCACTGCGATTCCACTATCTGCTCCGCTGGGAACGTGGAGCACCCGATCGCGCGCACCTTCCCCTGGTGCACCAGATCGGAAAGGGCGCCGAGGGTGTCGTCGATGTCGCACGACGGGTCGGGCCGGTGGACCTGGTAGAGGTCTATCCAGTCGGTGCGCAGCCGCCGCAGGCTGTTCTCGACCTCCTTGACGATCCACCGTCTCGAGTTGCCCGCCATGTTCGCGTCTGCCCCCATGGGCGCGTGGAACTTCGTGGCGAGGACGACCCCGTCGCGCCGGCCCCCCGCCAGGGCCTTGGCGACGATCTCCTCCGACTCGCCCCCGGAGTAGACGTCGGCGGTGTCCACGAAGTTGATGCCGGCGTCCAGAGCGGCGTGGACGATCCGTACGCACTCCTCGTGATCGGCGTTTCCCCACGACCCGAACATCATCGCCCCGAGGCAAAGCGGCGATACCCGCATCCCGGTGCGGCCGAGCGTGCGCAGTTGCATCAATCTCCTCCTGGGTTGGACGAGGCGGCTATCTCCGTGGCTGGAGCCGTGGGGGTGTGAGGCTCGGTGGTCGCGAAGATCGTTCTCCGGTAGTAGGCGAGTTCGGCCACCGACTCCCTGATGTCGTCGAGCGCCCGGTGCGCCGTCTTCTTGATGGGCGCTGCGCCGAAGGCCTTGGGGTACCACCTCCGACAAAGCTCCTTGATCGTGGACACGTCGATGGACCTGTAGTGCAGCCAGTTCTCGACCTCGGGCAGGTAGGCAGCGAGAAATCGCCTATCGGTGCCTATCGAGTTGCCGCATAGAGGGACCTTGCCGCGCTCGGGGGCATGGGCCTTGATGAACTCCAACGTCTGTGCCCCGGCCTCCTGCAGCGTGAGCGTGGAGGCAGCAACGGCCTCCAGGAGGCCGGAGCGGCCGTGCATCTCTCGCACTACGGGCTCCATCGCAGCGAGCTGATCGTCGCCAACGTGCACGACGAGGTCGGGACCCTCCGCCAGGACGTTCAGCGAGTCGTCGGTGGTCAAGGTGGCGATCTCCACGATGGTGTGACGGCCGGGATCGAGCCCGGTCATCTCGAGGTCCATCCAAACGAGCATCGCAGCGATGCTATAGGCGGCCCTGCCCTGGCCAGCTGGCCGGCTGTCCAGCTCTCGAGCAGCCCGGTCTGGAGAGGCCCGCCTCGAGCGGCGGTCCGCGCCGAGGCGGATATCGTCGTGCGGTGCTCGAGGTCCCCCTGGTCCGGATCGATCCGGATCTCCCGGTCCCGTCCTACGCCCACGACGACGACGCCGGTGCCGATCTCTTCGCACGCACGGACGCCACCCTGGCGCCCGGAGGTGGGCGCGCCCTCGTGCCGACAGGGGTCACGGTCGCGATCCCACCTGGCTACGCGGGTTATGTGCTACCCAGAAGCGGTCTCGCGCTGCGTCACGGCGTCACCTGCCTCAACACTCCCGGCCTGATCGACTCGGGCTATCGCGACGAGGTGCGCGTGCTCCTGGTCAACACCGACCCGGGTGGAACCTACGAGGTCAAGCGCGGCGATCGGATCGCGCAGCTCGTGATCCAGCAGGTAGAGACGGCCAAGTTCGTCGACACAGCCGCAGGTGATCTCCCGTCGAGCTCCCGCGGGCTCGGCGGGTTCGGGCACACGGGCCGCTGAGCAGCGCGAGCAGAAGATGGAACGCATGGATGCCCTCGATGCCTCCTTCCTGGCCCTGGAGACACCGACGATGCACATGCACGTGTCCGCTGTCATGGTCTTCGAGCCGGCGGGAGGTTCGCACGACACCGAGGGCGCACTGCATGCCGAGGGGCCGGCGGTCCATTTCGACCGGATGCGAGAGCTCGTGTCGGAGCGGATCCACCTGGCACCACAGCTGAGGCGGCGAGCACTTCGCGTGCCTTTCGGCGTGAACCATCCCGTGTGGGTCGAGGACCCCGCGTTCGAACTCGACTTCCACATGCGACGAGCGAGCCTTCCGGCACCTGGCGGTCCCAACGAGCTAGCCGGCTTCGTCGCCGATCTGGCGGGAAGACCTCTCGACCCGAACAGGCCGTTGTGGGAGATGCACCTGGTGGAGGGTCTCGAGTCGGGTCACCTCGCTGTTGTCCCCAAGGTCCATCACGCCATCATCGACGGTGTCTCGGGCGCAGAGGTCATGGCTTTCTTCATGGACGTCGGGCCGACCCCGGTGGGGCCGGTGTCGCCGGCTCCACCCAGACGGGTTGAGCAGGTCCCCGGCGATCCTGAGCTGCTGGCTTGGGCGATGTCCTCTCTGCTGCGCAAGCCCCAGAGCGCGTTCGGTGCACTTCGAACGACCTTCGGGGCAGTTCGGGAGCTGGCCGAGCGCAACCGTCGCCTTCGCGAGGAGGAGGAGCTCGATCCTCCTCCCGCACCGTTCAGGGCGCCTCGGACCTCGCTCAACGGCGCCATCTCGCCCCAGCGGCGCTACGCCTTCATGCAGGTACCGCTCGAGGACCTGCGCGACGTGAAGCGCATCTTCGGCGGCACCCTCAACGACGTGGTGCTCGCCGCCGTCGCAGGCGCCCTTCGCCGACTCCTCGAGGAGCGAGGAGAACGGCCCGAGGAGCCGCTCGTCGCCATGGTCCCAATCTCGTTGCGCCACCCTCGAGCCGAGACGATCGCCGATGACGATCGCGCCGGCCCCGAGCTCGGCAACAAGGTATCGGCGATGCTCGTGTCCCTTGCCACCACAGTGGCCGACCCGGTCCAGCGTCTGGGGTTGATCGCTGAAGGTGCACGTCTCGCCAAGGAGCAAGCCAGGGTGCTGTCAGAGGAGGTGATCGACGGGTGGGCACAGCTTGCTCTCCCCGCTCTCTCCTCGCGAGTCGCCAGGCTGGCAGGAAACCTCCGCCTGTTCGACCACCTGCGGCCGCTGTTCAACGTCGTCGTATCGAACGTCCCAGGGCCCGACTTCCCCTTGTGGTGCGCCGGGTCACGGCTCGTCGCGGTCTACCCGGTGGGCCCCGTGGTCGAGGGCGTAGGCCTCAACGTCACCGTCATGAGCTACATGGGCACGCTGTACGTCGGCCTTCTCGGCTGCAGGGAGCTGGTCCCCGAAGTCGAGCACCTGGGCCACCTCCTCGGCGACAGCGTGGACGAGCTGGTGAAGGCGGCCAGGCGCAACGGGGGTCACTGGGCCTGATTCGGTGGTCACTGGCGGAGTCCAACCGAACCATCGCTCGGCCCGGGGCGGTCGTCACCGGCGCTATAGGATGGATGCTGCTAGCGGACGTGGCTCAGTTGGTAGAGCATCACCTTGCCAAGGTGAGGGTCGCGGGTTCGAATCCCGTCGTCCGCTCCAGGTCAGCCCGTGAGATTCCTCGATGCCATCGGACATGCCCTGACGGTCAGTGGGTCGATGACCTGGCAGATTCTGTGGGCCTTGATCTTCGGATTTGTACTGTCGGCGATCGTCCAGGCGATCGTTCGCAAGAGCACGATCATCAGACGGCTGGGAGACGACCGCACCCGGACTCTGCTCATCGCCACAGGCTTCGGAGTCGCCTCCTCTTCATGCTCCTATGCGGCCGTAGCTCTCGCCCGTTCGCTATTCAGGAGGGGAGCCAGCTTCACCGCAGCGATGGTGTTTGAGATCGCGTCGACCAACCTGGTGATCGAGTTGGGCGTGATCCTCGCAGTTCTCATCGGATGGCAGTTCACCCTCGCCGAGTTCGTCGGTGGGCCGATCATGATCGTGCTCATCGCCGTCGTGTTTCGCCTCTTCCTCCGACAGCGGCTGATCCAGGATGCCAAGGTTCAGAGCGAGAAGGGCCTAGCGGGCTCGATGGAGGGCCACGCCGCCATGGACATGACAATCTGGGAAGAGGGCAGTTTGTTGCGTCGCCTTGGGTCCAAGCAGGCGCTCACGTCGATCTCTCAAGTCTTCATCATGGAGTGGGCAGCAGTCATCCGCGACATCGTTCTCGGCCTCCTGATCGCCGGGGCGGTCGCCGCCTGGGTCCCCAACAGCTTTTGGCATCACTTCTTCGCCACCGACCATCCGCTGCTGTTGAAGGTCTGGGGGCCGTTGATCGGGCCGATCGTCAGCTTGCTGAGCTTCGTCTGTTCGATCGGCAATGTCCCTCTCGCCGGAGTGCTCTGGAACTCGGGAATCAGCTTCGGCGGGGTGATCAGCTTTCTCTTTGCCGATCTGATCATCGTGCCGATCCTGCTCATCTACAAGAGGTATTACGGCGCAACGATGACGCTGTTTGTTCTGGCCAGCTTCTACGCGACGATGGTGGCCGCCGGCTACGTCGTCGAGATCCTCTTCTCACTGCTGGGACTCGTACCCACAGAACGAAATGCGAAAGTCGGAGAGATTGCCATCCAGTGGAACTACACCACTGTGCTCAACATCCTGGCGCTCCTCGTTGCGGCTTTCCTTAGCTTTCGTTTCGTCCGGACCGGGGGGATGCCGATGCTCAAAATGATGGGCGGGCCGGCCGATCAGGGCCATGCGGGAATGTCGTGATGCGCCTAGCGGTCGTCTGCCCAGTCGAACTCGTAATAGATCCAATTGGAGTCCTTGTAGGACAGGTCGAGACCCTCAGCGGCCGCCGTGAACGAGCCCACGCCACACTCGCCTTTCGTCCAGATGAACCCGTCGGGAAGCACGATATGAGCTTCGTGCGGTTCTCCCGTCACGGGATTCTTGAAGGTGTCGCCACTGGCACTACCGACCCCTTCTGCCGACATCGTGATCGCCAGACCACTGCCGTCGATGGTGATGGGAGTCTTGACCAGTCCAGCCACTTCGTAAGTTGTCCCTAGGATGGCCCAAGGGTTGCCGCCGAGTTGCCCGGTATAGATCTGAGCCAGACAGCCGATCTGCTCCTCGGTCGTATCAGGCTGAACGATGAAGACCGCCTTGCCCCCTCCATCGTGGATCGCCTTGGGCCAGTCCAGCATCGCGATGGCCGTGACGCCCGCGAGGTCCACCTCTCCACAGAATCCCTCCTCGATGACGTTGCCTACAAAGGCCTTGCAGCTGCCGTCGCTGGAGCTGGGAAAACCGGAGAAGTTGCACGTACACCCGGGAGCGCAGTTGCAAAACTCGTATCCCTTCCCACGCAGTCGCCATTTCGTGCTCTGTTGGGTCGTTGTCATTTGTCCCTTCCCTTCAAGTGAGCCGGCTCAAAGTGCCCGGATCCACGACCAGGACGATGCCAAGGATCACAAACGCGACCGACACCAGACGGGCAAACTGGTCGCCGATCGGCGTCACTTTCTCGACGAAAATCAACGCGGCCAAGATGATCATCCATGTCAGCTGCATGGTGCCAAGGGCGATCAGTATGGCCATGAGCGCCCAGCAGCACCCCAGGCACAGAAGTCCGTGTGTGGCACCTGCGGTCGCCGCGCCGGTCGGACGCCGGAGGTTGCGGCGCTGGCGCAAAAAGAACGACATCGGAGAGCGGCAGTGCTTTAGGCACACCGACTTCAGCGGCGAGACCTGGTAGATGGCGGCGGCCAGGAATACCGCTCCGGCGAATCGGGCTGCCCACGGTGTTCCTCGGCTAACCGACGCCTGTGTAGCCCGCCACGCGAAATACGCAGGGACGGCTATCGCCGACCAGACGAAGAGGTAGCCGGCTACAAACAGTGGGGTCGGAGCGGCACGTCCCAAGCCTGCAGCCCGGCGATAGATGAAGACCACCGGCAAGATCGCCGGGAACATCATCGCCCCCATCATTGCCACCCAGGCGCCGACAAAGGCCAGGAGCGACATCGAGGCCGATCCCATAGACGAGCCCATCGCCATTCCCGGGACCATCTCGTGGGCCATCCGAGCCGACCACCACCAACCCAGTGCCGCCAGCCCCAAGAGCGCGACCGGCACCAGACTCTCTCGCGGTAAGCGCCACGCTGCCACGGAGGGTGGGGCCATGGGCGTCCTTTCGGCTTTCGAAAAGTGTGCTGGCTTTGGCCGATCCCCGCAAGCGGTTTTTGACCCGAGGGTGCCGATCCCCTCGCCCAGGAGCGACTTTGAAGGACCCCGCGGCTCATTGGCGAAGCGGCTACATTCCACCCAACTCATGAGGAGGAAGCAAAAATGAAGATCGTTGGCACCCTCACGGTCGCCCTGGGCGCCGTCCTCTTGGCTGCCTGTAGCTCGTCAAGCACCGGAGCCGAAACGATTTACGGCAGTACCACCAGTACTGCCAACAATCCGACCGTTCCTCTGACCGCCTCAGGCGTCTTCTCTGACACCGGCTCGATAACCCTCGGCAGCAATTCTACAAAAGGTGCGTTGCACTTCCAGAAGGGTCAGTTGAATGTGACCCACTCCAATCCTCCCAACCCCAACGCACCTACGAGCTTTAACTCGACCACATGTCGTGCTGTGTTTGCCGAATCCGGCACCTTCACAGTGACGGGGGGAACTGGGCCGTACAACGGTGCCACTGGACATGGGACATTTGCGGTGACTTTTGCGACGACCCTTCCCAAACTCGCCAACGGCCAATGCAATGAGTCCAACAATGCGAATCCCGTTCCTGGGACGTCGCTGACCACATTCAAGGCAACCGGGAACATCACCATTCAGTGATCGTTGCCGGAGTTGAGCGCCTACCCGGGGTCCTCAGGCGTCCCGTGACGCTTCGGCCGCCCTGGCGAGCTTGGCCGAACGGCTCGTCACGGCTTCGGTGAGATCGCCGTGGGTGATGACGTAGGGCTCGTCTGCCAGGACGGCTTCGATCACCCCGGCGGCGGCGTCCTCGGCGGTCGCGAGCATCGACGCCATCTCCGGGTTGCTCGCGATCATGGCGTCGAAATCGCCGTCACTTGCGATCGGACGGCGCAGGTGCTTCGGCTGTGCCGCCTCGCTGGTCTCGAGGTGTCGGGTGATCATGGCGGACGGGAAGATGACCGTCACGCCGATGCCGTCGTCGGCGAGCTCGAGTCGGAGGGTCTCGGCGAGACCCCACACAGCGAACTTGCTCGCCTGGTACGCGCCGAGACGGCTGGCCGGATCCAGGATCGAAGACGACGTGGTAAAAGCCAGTCTGCCGCGATCGGCTCTGCGGAGCAGGGGTAGGAACGAGCGCGCCACCCGAGCAGAGCCGGTGACGTTGACATCCAGCAGCCACCGCCACTCCTCGTCTGTAAACGCCTCGATGGCCCCGAAGAGTTGGACGCCGACGTTCGACACCACGAGATCGACGACGCCAAAACGCTCCTCGACGGCGACGGCTGCCGCGTCCACGCTGACGGCGTCGGCGACGTCGACGGACATGCCAAGGGCCCGGACGCCGTGGTTGTCGGCCACCCAGGCCGCCTCGGTGGCTGCCCGCTCTCCGTCGAGATCGAGAAACGCCACATCCATGCCAAGGGCTGCGCACCGCCCACCTAGGGCGAGTCCAAAGCCCGAGGCTCCGCCGGTCACGACGGCGACGGCCATCAACTCTCCTCCGGCATCACGAAGTCGGTGTGCAGCCGGGTGAGCTTCGAGGACTTGATCCGCCACTCGCCGGCGCTCTTCTCGTAGGTCTCGTGATAGTGGCCGTAGCCGTCGAGGCGCATGCCGTCGGGCCAGATGACGACGTCGTTGAGCGCCCAGATCCCCGTGGCTGTCGTCTCCGAGATGATGTCGATCTCCGGCATGTGGCCCTGGTGGACGGTCACAGCGCCACCCAATGCTCCGCGCAGGTAGGTCATGAACGCGTCGGCCCCGCGCACCACGTCGCCGCCTGCCTCGCTCGTGTCGATCACCACGTCGTCGGTGAATACCTGCCGCATCGCGTCCCAATCCTTCGTGTCCATCGTTCGGAAATAGCGGGCCTTGAGACGGCGGATCGCCTCGACATCGTCCACGTCGGTCAGCGGTAGCCGGTCGTCGAGGGAACGAGGCCCCGCGGCAGGATCAGGGGGAGGTCGGTGTAGGTGACGATGCCTGGCGGCGCGGCCACCACGTAAGGGATGGAGTTGATCGCCGGCATCGCCGTCATGATCATGCCGAGGACCATGAACTCAGCGAAGGTGGTGGCTTCGAAGTCCGGCGGCGGCAGGTACTCGAGGGTCGCGGTCACGGTGGGGCGGCCCTCGACCTTGATTACGTGGCCCTCCTTGATGCGCCAGTCGGGCTCGAGCGTTTGGCCCTTGCGCCACCGCACGTTGAGCTCGACGACCGTACGGTCGCCGACCTTGCCTTGCCAGCTGGCGTAGACGCCGGCGACGTGTCCGGCGGAGATCGTCCAGGAGTCCATGACGACGTCCTCGGTGGTCTTGGCGTACTCGGCCTCGCAGACGATGTGGTCGAGCTCGATGCCGAGGGCGTCTGCGACCATGGCAACGGCCTCGCCGAAGACGGCGGTGCCCTTAGCCGCCATGCCGGGGAGGTCGGGGTCGTCAATGGGACGCCCGAAGCCGCAGGGCAGCTCGGTGGTGGGAGAGTCGTAGAGAGTGGTGTCGGAGCCCTCGTCGATCGTGATCTTGTCGATGCGATCACAGATGTTGGCCGTGACGATGCCGACCAGCTCGACGAAGCCGGGACTGATTCCGGTCCCGAAGATCGTCGAGCCGCCTTCCTCACACGCTGCAAGGATGCGTACGCGATCGGAAAGGTTGGCGTTGCCGTTGATGAACGCCGCGGTCGTTACCACGTTGACGCCAGCCTCGAGGATGTGGACGATCTCGTCGGTGCTCGGCCACATCGGGTTGTAGATGACGATGTCCGGCTTCAGAGCGAGCAGCGCCTTGGCGTCGTTCGTCGCCGCGATACCGACGGTTTCGATGCCGCACAGCTCGCCGACATCGGTGCCGACCTTGTCGTCCGACCAGGCGAAGCAACCGACGAGTTCAAGGTCGGGATGCGCATTGATGGCACGCACCGACCGCTTCCCGACGTTTCCCGTCGTCCACTGCACCACGCGTAACGCCATCAGCGGTCCCCTGTCGATCAACCACTAGCAGACCCAAAAGCGAAGCGTATCGTGAGCACGTAAACGCCTGGGTAGGCACGGCTAGGGCAGTTGTCTCGCCGCGGATAGGGTAAAGGCATGCCAGCTCTCGATCTCGATGTCGCCTTCGACCGGGCCATATCCGGCCGCCGTTTATTGGAGCACCTCTATTACCAGCGGTGGCAGGACGGCTCGTTGACCATGGATGACCTCGGCGCCTACGCCGGGCAATATCGCATCATCGAGCGCTGCCTGCCTGGCGTACTCGCTGCCTCCGCAGAGTCTCTCGGTGATGGGACGGCCCGGCGGCTAGTGGAAGCGAATCTGCGCGATGAGCGCTCGCCATTGCCTCATGTCGAGCTCTTCGAGGGGTTCGCCACGGCTGTCGGCGCAAAAAGGGAAGCCGACGCCACGGAGGCCACGAGGGATCTAGTCGCTCTGTACGAGTCCACGGCATCATTGGATCCCGTTGCCGCGCTGTCTGTGATCGGGACCTATGAGCTGCAGGCGGCCGAGGTGGCCAAAACCAAAGGCGAGTCCCTACGCGCTCACTACGGCCTCACCGAGGGTGGAACTGAGTTCTGGGACGTGCACGCCGACCTCGAGCAGACCCATGCCGCATGGACTGTCGAGGCCCTCCGCACGCTCCGCGCCTCACCGACCACGGTGGAGAAGTTCGCCGTCATGTCGGCAGATGCATGGTGGGCTTTCCTGGACGAGCGAGACGACACTCGGTCGATCTGACTCGGTCGACGAATTCCAAACGCTAGACCGGGGGCTCGTGGCAGACGGCTTCGATGCTATGGCCATCGGGGTCACGAACGAAGGCCGCAAAGTAGTTCTCGTGGTACTGCGGAAACTGCTGCGGTTCATAGATGACCTCCATGTGTGCTTGCGTGGCCGCCGCGAAGAACGCTTGGACAACACCTCGGTCGGGGGCGCTGAACGCGAGATGGAGCTCACGCGTTTCTGATCCCTGTGCCGGGCAGATCCAGAACGACCCAGGCTCGTTGCCTATGAACCCGACGGCGTCACCGTCTGTGTACTGGGGCCGGATACCCAAAGGCGAGAGAAGGTGTTCGTAGAACGCCCGGCTGGTTGGAACGTCTCCGACTTGCAGCGTGACATGGTCGAACATGTCGCTGATACTCGCACGGTTGCGGACGGGTATGACTCAGGGCAGATCGAGGAAGTCGACAATCTCGGTTATCGCCCGCTGGTCCTGAGCGAAGAAGATGTGCCCCCCCTCGTAGACCCGCAACTCCGAGTCGGGAATCCGGCTTACAATCGCCTCGCTGTTGGCGAGCGGAGCGATGCCGTCGTAGCGGCCGGCAGCGACGAGGGTCGGGCTCATGATGTTGGGGAGGCGGTCCATTGCGTCATGTGCGCGGCGGGCCAACAGCTGCTCGCGCTCCCCGCGGCGCTGTTCGGCGGTCTTTGTCTCCGGGCTGCGAGCCGCGAGCATCGACGCCAAGGCCTGGTCGGCAGGGTGGTCAGCAAGGTATTCAGCAGTGAAGCGGGTATCGAGCAGGGGAAGCATTCGCTTTCTCGTCGCCGGGTCGTCGAGAGGACCGAGCTCGTGCAAGGGATACGACGAACCTCCTGAGCCTCCGGGTGACGTGCAGGCGAGAACGAGCCGCTCGACTCGACCCGGGGTGGTGACGGCGAACTCCTGGGCGACCATCCCGCCGAAGCTGACCCCTATTACCCGGCACGACGACCAGCCGACGACGTCCAGCAACGCGAGCGCGTCGGCCGCGTAGTCCTTCATCGTGTAGTGACCAGGGGGGATCTCGCTCTGGCCGAGGCCACGCTGGTCGTGAACGAGCACCTCGAATCGGGCGCGGTACGGATCGATCATCGGGCCGGTGCGCTCGAGCGTCGCGCCCGAGCCATTGAAGAAGAGCAGGCGCTGGCCCTCGCCCGAATGCTCGAAGTAGATGTCGATCCCATTGACGTGCGCGGTCGACACGGCTACGGCGATGCCCCTTTCGACTCGTCGACGAGCGCCGTCTTTTGGATCTTCCCCATGGCATTGCGGGGAAGGTCCTCGACGATGCGGACCTCGCGCGGTCTCTTGTGAGCTGACAGGCGCTCTGCAACCCAGTTGATTAGGTCGGTAGGTGCGATGCCGTCAGCCACTACATAGGCGACGATGCGTTGCCCCAGATCCTCATCGGGCATTCCCACGACGGCCGCCTCAGACACGTCGGGGTGGGCAAGGAGTACGTCCTCGATCTCACCCGCACCGACACGGTATCCGCCTGTCTTGATGAGGTCGGTGGAGAGTCTTCCGAGGATCCGATAGCGGCCATCGGCGTCAACGGTGGCGGCGTCGCCGGTTCGCCACCAGTGATCCGAAGAGAACCCCGCCTCCGTCCCGGCACGGTCGCCAACGTACCCGTCGAACAAGGTCGGCCCGTGTACCTCGAGCTCCCCGAGACCGTCGCCCTCCAATGTTGCGCCATGGATCTCCGGGCCTTGTTCTTGCGGTGCGATGCGAGCGCGCACCCCCGTGAGGGGCCAACCCACAGTGCCCGGTAACCGGTTCCGATCGGTCCGCCCGCTGAGGGTGATGAGTGTCTCGGTCATGCCGTAGCGCTCGATCGGCGTTTGTCCAGTGGCCTCTTGGAGTCGAGCGAAGGTCTGGACTGGAAGAGCAGCGCTGCCGGAAACGAGAAGGCGAGCTCTCGCAAGCTCGCGTGCCGCAGTTGGAGACCGCGCTACGCGTGACCAAACGGTCGGAACGCCGAAATAAAGCGTTCCGGCCGCTGCGGCGTAGGCGTCGGGCGTGGGCTTGACCGTATGGGTCAAGCGGCACCCGACGCGCAACGCACCGAGGACGCCAAGGACCAATCCGTGGACGTGGGACAGGGGCAACCCGTGTACGAGGTGATCCTCAGCCGTCCAGTCCCACGCTTCGTAGAGGGCGTCCAGGTCAGCGGCCAGCGCTGAGCGGGAGATCATGACGCCCTTCGGTGGTCCTGTGGTGCCGGAGGTGTACATAATCAGTGCTGGCGGGCTATCGGGTTGCGTCCATCCGGAGCTCTGCGCATTGCCTTTCACGTTGCGGCCGCTCGCCGGCCGTGCCTCTTCCCTTGTGGGTTGTACGTCGGGGGACTCGCCCGTCCACGGCCATGGACCGACAATCACATCGGCACCCGAGTTCCGGAGAATGTGGTCGCGTTCGGATCTGCCGACATCAGCAGGGAGAACAGCAAGTGGTACGCCCGCGAGCAATGCACCTACCACCGCTTCAATCGTTTCAAGGTTTGGGGTGGCGTGGACCACGGCAACCTTGGCACCTGCGATATCGCCCGCTATTACGGAGGAGCGACTGAGAAGCGCCTCGCGCGAGGTGGAGCTGTCGCCCACAGTGATCGAATCGTCGTCTTCGCGTTCGTGAAGCAAACCCGGAAGGAGATCTGTCACCATCCTCATCTTGAACCTAAACGTCCAACAATCAAAGCTGGATCCGTCAAGGCCCCTCAGCGCGGGGGGGTTCACAGCCAGACCACAATAGGGGCTACGTTTACCGTTGAAGCTGACTCGCCGCCATGTCCATCCAGATCGGAGTCGGGTATGTGGACCCGGGGAGTGATAGGCGTCGTCCTCTGCCTTATGGGTGCCGTATGGATCGGGCAGGGCACGAACGCAATACGCGGATCGGGAATGAGCGGTCACGGTCAGTGGGCGGTTCTTGGCGCCGTAGCGACTGTGATCGGCTTGGCGTTGCTCGTGTGGGCTTGGCGCATCCGTGGGAATCGAACGACCTGATTGTCGAATCACATGGGGCGCAGCTAAGCCTTTCTTCCGAAGCGTGAGAAGGTCTCGGGATTCTCGAGGAATGACTCAAGGTGTCGGAGGGGTTGGCGTGACCGGCCGATCGGCAGACGATCTGTACCAACTGCGCGGGGGCGAGCTCTGGCGCGATCCCTGGCCCGCCTACCGACGGCTTCGCGACGAGTCGCCGGTGCTCCGGGTGGATCACAAGAGGTGCGGCGAGTTCTGGGTGCTGTCACGCTTCGAGGACGTGTTCGAGGCCGTCCGCGACACCGGGACCTACTCCTCGGCCCAGGGGCTCACACCGGACGCCACCGAGATGGCGATGTTCGAGGGCCATGCCGCGCCCATCGTGATGATGGACCCACCGGAGCACACCACCATGCGCAGACTGGTGAGCCGGCCTATGACGCCCCGACGGGTGACCTCAGTCGAACCGGCGATCCGGGCGTTCGTCGACGAGCGACTCGACGAAGTGGCCGAGCGTGGCGACGTCGACATCATCGAGGCGCTCTTCAAGCCATTGCCGAGCTTCGTTGTGGCGCACTACCTCGGCGTCCCCGTCGCCGACCGAGCCCGCTTCGACCGGTGGACGAGCGCAATCGTGGCGGCGGCCGCGGCGGGGGACGTCGCCGGAGCTCCAGAGGCCGCCCTCGACCTGTTCGGGTACGCCACTGAGCTGATCCGACGTCGCCAGGCCGATCCGGCCGACGACCTCGTCTCGGACCTCGTTCGGGCCGGTGAGGACCAAGCCTCGTCGGAGTGGATTGTCGGCTTCGTCTTCACCATGGTGACGGGGGGCAACGACACCACGACCGGCTTGCTGGGGGGCGCAGCGGAGCTCCTGACGCAACAGCCGGATCAGCGCCAGATCTTGCTGGAGGACGGGGCCCGCATCGGGCCGGCGGTGGAGGAGTTCCTTCGTCTCACCACACCCGTCCAGAACCTGGCCCGCACCACGACCCGACCCGTGACCGTCCACGGGGAGAAGATCCCGGAGGGTCGCAAGGTCATGCTGCTCTATGGCGCCGCCAACCGCGACGAGCGCGAGTTCGGCCCCGATGCCGGGCTACTTGACGTGCGTCGCCGCGTGCCGCGCATGCTCAGCTTCGGCTATGGCAACCACCATTGCTTGGGGGCAGCGGTGGCTCGGCTACAGGCACAGGTGACGCTCGAACGGCTGCTCGACCGATTTCCACGATTTACCGTCGATGCGGCTGCGGGCCGGTTCGCCTCGGGTCCCTATGTCCGGCGGTACGAGTCTCTTCCGTTCAGAACCGTCGGCTGACTCACCTGGAGGGTTCCCTGAGCACCGGTACGACCTCGAACAGATCCACCTGCTCAGAGATGCCCTTGAGGCGCCGCCTGCGGAGCCTCCGGAACTCAGCGGAGGGCACTGTTCCCGCGGCCTCGGCGGCCTCTTTGGATACGAGCACCTGGTTGCCTTTTGCCACCTCCGTGATCCTGGCGGCGGTGTTGACGACATGACCGACGACGTCACCTCGACCGACCGTGGCTTCTCCGACGTGGAGACCCGCACGAAGACGCAGCGGGGATGGCGCCGCGGCGACGAGTTCGAGCGCAGCTCGGATTCCCCCTTCGGCGTCGGGGAACGTGCAGAGCAATCCATCGCCGAGGTGCTTCACGACGCGCCCCCGCCAGCGCCGCACGACAGGGCCTGCGGCGCGATGGTGCCCGTCGATCAAGGTCACGGCCGCACTGTCTCCATGGCTTTCGGTGTAGGAAGTGAATCCTTCGAGATCCGTGAACGCGACCGTCAGCGTCCGGGTCTCCCCTCCCTCTGGGCCGCTGTGAGTTGTGAGGAGTTGGACGGCGCTCAGGCCGATCGTCGAGAGCAGCGATGGCTTGCGTTCCACCGATCGGGCCAGGAATTGCTCGAGAATGACGGTCGGCTTGTTCGTGGCAATTGGCCGATTGGCTGGGTCGTCGAGCCAGCGACGGTCGATGATGCCCAATTCGAGGGCAGTGGCCGCTTCCTCGGGGTCGCTTCGAATGACCTCGGCCGCTCTTTGAGCCAGCAGTCTGCGCAGCTTGTCGACAGTTCCCCTACGAGCAGGTGCTGGCTCGATTCCTTCGGCTTTCACCGGCCGGACCCTACTGACACGCTCGAGCTATCAACAAGGAGGCCGGGAACCGGGCTCGCTCGCTGCCCATCTCGCGGCCAGCATGGTGAGCGTGGGCTTCGGGTTCGTGTCGGGAGAGGCGTTCAAGGGTGTCCACGGCGAGCTCTTGGCCCGATTCCGGCTGTACACGGATCGTTACCCGGCGCTCGGGGAGGTGCAGGGCGCAGTCGAGCGCCGAATGACGACCGGGCTGGAGGCGCAGGGCATCGACGAAAGGAATGTCCAGCTGGCCGACTGGCGAGGGGAATGGGAGGTCGGAGCCACCGGCCGGTGGAAGGCGGACGTCTGGATTCGGGACTCGTCGTGGGTGAACGTAGGCGAGATCGTCGTCGACGTTCACGTGAGCCGAGCTCTCCTCTAGCCGAGATCCTCGAGGACGTTGCGTATTCGTTCACGCGTGAAGTACGTGAATTCGTCTTCCTCCTGGATTCCCGCACCGCGCCGGTTGCAAAGAGGGGGTTGGCCGTAGAGGTCCCGGAAGGTCAACAGCAGGGCTCGCTCCAGCTTGCGCCAGGTGTCGACGCGTGGGACGGCCTTGCACGAGACGACGTGTGCCTCGAAGTGGGTCAAGTCGTGGTTGGCGAGGATCTCCTCGGTGCGCGCTGAGACCGCATTGACGAGCCGGGTTAGACCTTCGTCGGTCGCCCCGATGTACACGACCTTCGACCGCCCGGTGCTGTAGGCGACGATCTTGTTGGCGGTGACCACGTAGCAGAGCTTCCGGGGTGATCCGGCCAGGCGCGTGACGCTCATGGCCGGTGGCCACTTGACCATCACGTTCAACCTCCGCCCCTGTGCCATGCTCGCTCCTTGGTGCCATTTTCCTCCAGCCAGCCCGATTAAGGGAAGCCGAAATTCAACGACGGGTCGTTGCACGATGGCTTGGGTGCCCCGACCCGGTGTAGAACTCCGACGGTTGGGTAGAATTTTGACCTGCTCGAGACGGGAGGTGCGGCGGTGCCGAGAAAGTTTGGTTTCGCCGGAGTCCTGATCCTCGGTGCCGGTCTGGCCGGGGTGTTCGTGGAGGACTCGAACCACAACGCCTGCAATTCCCATCTGGGAACATTCGGTCAGCCGATCGGCGCTCACTGCGGGCTCGAAAACGCGATCTTCTACATCGGCATCCTCGCTGCCGTCGTCGGCCTGTTCCTCATCGTAGGGTCGATCCTCTTCAGGTCGTAGCCCGGTCCCCCCAGGTGGCCCGAGCGTGGCCGAGCGGGCTGAGTGCTAGATGCCCTGGTGGCCCTGGGCATTTGGGAGTGCCACAAGGGGTCGAAAGCCCCTAGCGTCCCCAGCTTGGCTGGGCCAGAGTGGGAATGTGCCCGAAAGCGATTCACGAAGTGTCGACGTCCTCGTAGTGGACGACGAGCCGGCGGTCGCGTCGTCGACGGCGGACATCTTGCGCTCCGCCGGCCTGAACGCAGCCACGACCTCGACCGTGAAGGAAGCGCTCGCCATGGTCGAGAGCCGCGATGTGCGGAGCATCATCCTCGACCACCAACTGGCGGACAACGGGGAGAAGATCTTCGAGGGCGTCCGGGTCCTTCCACCGATAATCGTCATGTCCGGGATCGGGAGGGAAGCCCTCGCCGCGCTCCAGGTGCTACATGGCGATCGGCTCTTCGCCTGCATGGCAAAGCCAGTCCCGCCTCTGCGTCTGATCGACGTCGTGAAGTCGGCGATCGAGACCGACTGATCGAGCCAAGCGGTCTGGCCCTGCTGAGTCTCGCCGCGCAGTCCGCCGGGTAGGGTGGACGACCTCACCTGTCCCGCGGGCACCCCCCGCCGGTTCGGTGAGGCTCCGATCTCGATGGCCGACGGCTCTGTCCACGAGGCGCCATACGGCGCGTGGCGATCCCCGATCGCAGCCCGAGACGTGGCGCGCGGGGCGGTACGGCTCGGGCGGGTCGACTTCGGACCCGACGGGTGCCTGTGGTGGTCCGAGGCGCGTCCGAGCGAGGGTGGAAGGACGGTCGTGGTCCGTAGGGCCGCCGACGGGGCGAAGCACGACATGGTGCCCGAAGGTTGGAACGTTCGCACCAGGGCTCACGAGTACGGCGGACGTGCATGGATCCCCGTCGGCGAGAGCTCGCTCGTCTTCGCCAACTGGGAGGACCAGCGCGTCTACCTGGTAGACGCCCGCGGTGGCGAGCCCGTGCCGTTGACGCCGGTGCCGTCAGAACCGCAGGCAGACCACTACGCCGACATGGTCCTGACGGCGGATGGCACCGAGGTCATGTGCGTTCGAGAACGTCTCTCGGATGGCGGCCGGTCGGTGAGACGCGACTTGGCAGCGATCCCGCTGGACGGCAGCTTGAACCTCCGAAGCCTCGTCGTGGACGGTCATTTCCTGTCGAACCCGCGGCCTTCGCCCGATGGAAGACGAATCTCATGGCTCACCTGGGACCACCCCCGCATGCCATGGGACGGGACCGAGCTGCGCGTGGGCGAAGTCGCGCGAGACGGCTCGGTGACCGATCCTCGGACCCTGCTCGGGGGCGAAGAGGAGTCGGTGTTCCAGCCCGAGTGGCGCGGCCCGGACGCGCTGTACGCAGTCTCGGACCGAAGTGGCTGGTGGAACCTGTACGAGGTCGGGACCTCCGGACAGCTCGAGGCCCTTTGCGAGTGTGAGGAGGAGTTCGGAAGGGCGCAGTGGATATTCGGGATGTGCACGCACGCAGAGCTGGGCGACGGGCGAATCGCCGTGCTCCACGGAAAGGCGACGTGGAGCCTGAGCCTCCTCGACCCGGGCGCGGGAGACCTCACACCTATCAGTCGCGATCTTGCAGCGCGCTTCGAGTACTTCGAGCCCGCCATCGCCGCACGCGGCGACCTGGTAGCGGCGATAGGTGGGGGGCCGACGACCCCCCTGTCGGTGGTGGTCGTCGACACGCGCACAGGTCGTGTCGAGCTCGCGCGAAGCAGCGTTGACGACCTCCCGCCCCCTCGTTACCTGCCGATACCCCGCCAGGAGGTGTTCGGTGGTCCGGGGGGTCGTGACGTGCACGCGACCGCCTATGCGCCGAGGAACCCCGACTTCGTGGCGCCGAAGGGGGAGCGTCCCCCCTACGTCGTGTTCGTCCATGGCGGGCCCACCGCTCAGGCATCACCCGTGCTCGACCTCGAGGTCGCCTTCTTCACCACCCGTGGCATCGGTGTGGTCGATGTCGACTACGGAGGGTCCACCGGCTACGGCCGCGAGTACCGCAACCGGCTTCGCGGGAATTGGGGGGTCGTCGACGTGGAAGACGTGGTCGCGGTCGCCGACGGGCTCGCAGATCGCGGGGATGCGGACCGGCGGCGTCTATTGATCAGAGGTGGCAGTGCAGGCGGATGGACCGTGCTGTCTGCGCTTACCCGCACGAGCACCTTTGCCGGGGGTGCCTCGTACTACGGAGTGGCAGATCTCGTGGGGCTCGTCGAGGACACCCACGACTTCGAATCGCGCTACATCGACGGGCTCGTCGGCCCCTTGCCCGCATCTCGCGCCCTGTACGAGGAGAGGTCCCCTCTCTCTCACGTAGACGAGCTCGAGTGCCCGATCCTTCTCCTCCAGGGCACGGAGGACAAGATCGTCACTCCCCGGCAGGCCGAGATGTTCCGCGACGCAATGGCGAGGAAGGGCATCGCCCACGCCTACATCTTCTTCGAAGGGGAGCAGCACGGATTCCGGAAGGCCGAGAACATCGAGCGCGCGCTCGAGGCGGAGCTCTCCTTCTACGGCCAGGTGCTCTGCTTCGAGCCGCCCGGCGTCGAGGTCCTCCCCCTCACTCGCGGGGGCTCTTAGGTGGCCCGGTGCGGTCGGATCCGGTCGGGTCGATGACCGACGCTTCGTGAGCGGTGGCGGTCGCCATGCCGAGCGAGCGCGGCTGGCGAGCCGGGCTCGTGCCATCTCGGGTTCTCTGCACCACTGTGGAGAGCTCTTCGCCGCTTATGGTTTCGCGTTCGAGCAGGAGCGCCACGACGGCGTCGAGAGCAGCTCGGTTGGCGACCAGCAGCGATCGGGCTCGCTCCTCGGCCTCGGAGAGCAAGCGCGTGACCTCCTCGTCGATGACCTGCTGCGTGCCCTCTGCGTATGGCCGCGTCTGGAATTGCTGGCCGCCTCCCAGGTAGCCGGGCCCGTCCGAGGAGAACCCCACGGGACCGAGCCGCGGGGAAAGGCCCCAGTCGCGCACCATGTGGATCGCCAGCTCCGTCGCACCTGAGAGGTCGCTGGCTGCTCCGGTAGAGGCCTCTCCGGCCACTACGAGCTCTGAAGCCCGGCCACCCAGCCGGATCGCGAGCGAGTCGTGCAGGTAGCTCTCGGAGTAGAGGTGTCGCTCGTCCACAGGGAGCTGTTCGGTGACCCCGAGCGCGCGTCCCGCCGGGAGGATGGTGATCTTCGCCACCGGGTCCGCGTGCTCGGAGAGGAGGGCCACGAGCGCGTGACCGGCCTCGTGGATCGCCACGGAACGCTTCTCGTCGGGGAGCAGCGCGTTGGAGTCGTCGCGGCGCCCGAGGATGACCCGATCCCGCGCGCTGTCGAGATCGTCCTCTCTGACGACGTTGCGACCGTTCCTCACGGCCACGATCGCGGCTTCGTTGACGAGGTTGGCCAAGTCCGCGCCGGAGAAGCCGGGCGTGGCGCGCGCGACGGCGTCGAGGTCCACATTGGGGTCCAGGTGCTTGCCACGCGAGTGGACGGCCAGAATGGCCTTCCGTTCAGCCTGGTTGGGCAGGGGGATCTCCACCTGGCGGTCGAAGCGCCCGGGGCGCAGCAATGCCGGGTCGAGCACCTCCGGCCGGTTGGTTGCGGCCATCACGACGACGCCTGTGGCCGGATCGAATCCGTCCATCTCCGCCAGCATCTGGTTCAGGGTCTGCTCGCGCTCGTCGTTGGAGATGATGGATCCTCCCCGCCGCTGGCCGATCGCGTCGATCTCGTCGATGAAGATGATCGACGGCGCGAGCTTTCGGGCATTGGCGAAGAGGTCACGCACCCGTGACGCGCCCACCCCGACGAACATCTCCACGAAGCTCGAGCCCGTGAGGGCCAGGAACGGCACTTCGGCCTCTCCGGCGACGGCCCGTGCCATGAGGGTCTTGCCGCTGCCGGGCGGTCCCACCATCAACACTCCTCGCGGCCCTACCGCCCCTGCGCGGCTGTACTTCGCAGGGTCCTTCAAGAAGTCCACCACCTCGGCGACTTCTCGCTTGGCCCCTTCGTACCCCGCCACGTCGCTGAAGCGCGTCGAGGGCCGTTCTTCTTGGTAGACCTTGGCCCTCGAGCCACCGAAACCCATGATCCCGCCGGCGAGCGCGCGCCCCGACCTGCGCCCCAGCCACACGAACAGGCCTACGAAGAGGAGGAGCGGGAGGAACGACAGGAGCACGGACAGCACGCTGGTCGAGGAGGCGACTCCGGTGATCTCGACGTGGTGGGCTTCGAGCAGCCCGGTCAACTGGCTGTTGTTGAGGGCGGTGGGGATCTGGGTCGTGTAGTCGCTCTTGTTGGTCAGCCCCCCCTTTACCGCGCCGCTCGGGTCGATGGAGGCCGTCTTCACGTGGTTGTGCTCCACCTGCGACAGGAACTGCGAGTAGTTGTAATTGTGGGTGGTGGTCGTGCTAGGGCTCGGCCCGAACAGCAGGAGCAGGGTCACGATCACGCCCGCGAGCAAGAGCCAGGCGCGCCACCGAGGTGGGGGAGGGGGTGCCGGGGAGCGTTGCGGCTCCCTGGGCGGGCCCGGCTTCGCGGGGCTCGTAGCGTGGCGGATGCGGTGCGAGCTCGTAGCCATGACCTCCTGACCGGAAGGTGCCGCTCGGAGCGTGGCGGCACGCCAAGGGAGCCTAATGGTGCTCGCGGGCCTGCACACGGCGTGCAGACATGACAGCTTGGTGCGATGGAACTGCCCGTGATGCCGCCGGTAGCGCCGATGCTCGCCAAGCTTGCGCGTGAGCTCCCGACAGGAGAGGGACTTGTCTACGAGCCGAAGTGGGATGGTTTTCGGTGCATCGTGTTCAGGGACGCCGACGAAGTGGAGCTCGGCAGTCGCAACGAGCGACCGCTCACACGATACTTCCCCGAGCTGATCGGGCCCCTTCGAGACGACCTTCCTGCCAAGGTCGTGCTCGACGGTGAGATCGTCATCGCCGGCCCGAACGGGCTCGAATTCGAGGCGCTCCTCCAGCGAATTCATCCTGCGCAGTCACGAGTGTCGATGCTGGCCGAGACGACGCCGGCCTCGTTCGTGGCCTTCGACATCCTCGCGCTCGACGGTCGAGACCTTCGTCGAACCCCTTTCGGCGAGAGACGTTCCCTGCTCGAGAAGTGCCTCTCAGCGGCGAAGCCGCCGATAAGGCTCACACCTGCCACCTCCGACCCCGCGGTTGCACGGGATTGGTTCGCGCGCTTCGAGGGAGCCGGCCTCGACGGTGTGGTCGCCAAAGGGATCGATCTGCCCTATCGGGAGGACGAGCGGGTGATGATCAAGGTCAAGCACGAGAGGACGGCCGACTGCGTGGTGGCAGGATTCCGGTGGCACAAGTCGGGTGGCGTGGTGGGGTCGCTGCTCCTCGGCCTCTACGACGACACCGCAAGGCTCCACCACGTTGGAGTCGCGGCCTCGTTCACCACGGCACGCCGTCGCGAGCTGCTCGAGGAGATCGCTCCCTACCGGGTCACGTCGATCGACGGACACCCCTGGGAGGGGTGGGCGGAGCCCGAAGCGCGAGCAGGCGCCGGTAGGAAGCCCGGCGCGCCGTCGCGCTGGAACGCCAAGAAGGATCTGAGCTTCGAACCCCTCTCACCGCAGCTCGTGTGCGAAGTCTCCTACGACCATCTGCAGGGCACGCGATTTCGCCACGCCACGACCTTCCGCAGCTGGCGCCCGGACCGCAAGCCCGAGTCCTGCACGTACGCTCAGCTCGAGGCGGTCGTGCCCCAGGAGCTCGAGGCGGTGTTCGGCGCCTGAGATGCAACATCAATCCGGATCGCGCCTAGCCCGGCTCGGAGCGACACGGCGTGGCTCCCCCCGCTGTTTGGCGAAGTGGGGGGGCCAAGGCGCATCTCCGAGGCCCTCGGCCTGGTCGCGCTCGGCCAGGTCGAGCAGCGGGGTGAGATCACAGCGCCGGTCGTCGATGCCTCGGGCGGGGTCTCCTCGTTCGGCAAAGCGGGCGGGGACAGTCGCGATCGTGAGGTCACCGGGTTCCACGTCGAGAACCTCCTCCCACTCGAGTGGGCAGGAGACCCGGCCCTCGGGGTTTGCTCTCACCGAGTAGGCGGACGCCACCGTCCGGTCCCGGGCGTTCTGGTTGTAGTCGATGAAGACACGCGCCCCGCGTTGCTCCTTCCACCAGGCGGAAGTCGCGATGTCGGGCATGCGCCTCTCGACCTCGCGTGCCAGGGCGAGCGCTGCTCGGCGTACGTCGGTGAAGCCCCAACGGGGCTCGATCGGGACGTTTACGTGCATCCCCCGAGAGCCCGAGGTCTTCGGGAAGCCCACCATGCCGTGCTCCTCGAGCACTAGGCGGGCTTCTAGGGCTGTCACCCGGACCGCGTCGAAGGGCACCTCAGGTTGGGGGTCGAGGTCGATCCGCAGCTCGTCTGGATGGTCGACGTCGCTGCGACGCACGGGCCACGGGTTGAGGTCCAGGCACCCGAGGTTCGCGGCCCACAGGATGTGGGCCACGTCGACCGGACAGAGCTCGGCGGCGCTGCGGCCGCTCGGGAAGCTGACCGTGACTGTCTCGATCCAGTCGGGACGGCTGCTCGGGACACGCTTCTGGTAGAAGTACGGCCCCTCGGCTCCGTCCGGGTACCGCTTGAGTACGGTCGGCCGTTCTCGCACCCCTCGAAGCGCTCCTGGCCCGACAGCCTCGTAGTAGCGCACCAGGTCGAGCTTCGTCTCCCCGCGAGCCGCGAAGAACACCTTGTCCGGGTTCGACACTCTGACGGTGCGGCCGTCCACCTCGATGTCGACAGGGGGAGCGCTCTTGGGCACCACTAGATGTTGGCACGATGTTGGCTCGCGTTCGACGACGACGGCCAGGACGCTCGGGCCTGAGCGGGGCGCATGTCTTCACACGGCTCCGCCGGGGCTCGATAGGTTGGCACGCATGGAGCCTGTCGATGCCTTGCGACGCATCGCGTACCTTCTCGAGCGAGATCGCGCGGAGTCCTACAAGGTCAGAGCGTTCAGGCGCGCCGCCGCTTCCATCTCCGAGATCGAGCCAGGCAGATTGCGAGAGCTCGCCGCCTCACGGCGCCTGCGCGACCTCCCTGGGATCGGTGACACCACGGCACGCGCCGTGGCCGAGGCCCTTGCCGGGGAGCTTCCGTCGTACCTACAGGCTCTCGAAGCTCACGAGCGCCCGGTCCTCGAAGGCAGGGCGGCGGAACTGCGCGGGGTGTTGACCGGCGACTGTCACAGCCATTCCGAGTGGTCAGACGGAGGGAGTCCCATCGACGAGATGGCGAGTGCAGCGCGCGATCTCGGCCACAGCTTTCTCGCTCTCACGGATCACAGCCCGCGACTGACTGTCGCCCACGGGCTCGACCGCGACCGGCTGCTGCGTCAGCTCGATGTGGTGCAGGGGCTCAACTCGTCCATGGCACCTTTCCGGATCCTCACCGGCATAGAGGTCGACATCCTCGAGGACGGCTCGCTCGATCAGGATGAAGACCTGCTCGCTCGCCTCGACGTCGTGGTGGCGAGCGTCCACTCGAAGCTGAAGATGGAGCGGGCGGAGATGACCAGACGGATGGTGAGCGCCATAGAGAACCCTCACACGGACATTCTCGGGCATTGCACCGGAAGGATCCTCGTGGGGCGCGGCCGACCGGAATCCAAGTTCGACTCCCAAGTCGTGTTCGAGGCGTGCGCGCGCACGGGCACTGCTGTGGAGATCAACTCGCGGCCCGAGCGACTCGATCCTCCTCCGTTACTCCTGAGCGAGGCCCTCGATGCCGGATGTGTCTTTGCGCTGGACACCGATGCCCATGCACCTGGACAACTCGAGTGGTTGGTCAACGGCTGCGCCCAAGCCGCGGCGGCCGGGGTCCCGAACGACCGAGTAATCAACACCCTCCCGACCGGCGAGCTGTTGGAGTGGGCATCTGCTCACGCCTCATAGGGCCGGCCGTCGGTACTGCTGAAGGCGCCTCGGTCGTAGAGAGCGAGAGCCTCCTCCACTACTGCAACGGACGTGTCGCGAGCGCTCGAAGAGGAACGCGCGATCAGCCCGTGAACGTAGATCGCAAGGCCCACGAGCGCCTTGCTGGGGTCCCTCGCGAGCAGGGGGGTGGGCTCACTCTTCGTGTCGAGCTCGGATGTCTCGAGCAGTGCGCGGCGCAGCCCCAGGAGGCCCGAGCAAGCCCCTGGCGGTTCCACGCCCGTGAAGCGGAGCCAGGCGCTCAGTGCGAGGGGCAGGGAGAGGTTGCCCTCTGCGAGGTCGTCGCGGGTCATCAGGGCCAAGCCGAACCCGGCATGACACGCGAATCGACGAACTGCGTCTCGCTCGGCGACAGACGACTCGGCCACATGCATCTCGGTCGGGCGCACGATCGAACCTCCCTTCGCAGCCAGTGTCGCAAGGGGGTGTGACGGAGTGGTGGATCGTGCGTGATTCCTGGTCAGGGCGTTGCCGAGAGCCGCTTTGTGGGTACATACTTGGGTGCAAGCCACACAGGAGGTCCCAATGGCTCGCGCCATATGGACTGGCTCGCTCAGCTTCGGCCTCGTGAGCGTGCCGGTCGGGCTTTACTCGGCCACAGAGGACAAGACCGTCCATTTCCACCAGCTCCAAGCTGGCACGGCGGATCGCGTCCGCAACCGGCGCGTCAACGAGCGCACCGGCGACGAGGTCGAGTACCACGAGATCGTGAAGGGTTACGACGTGGGCGACGGCCAGTTCGTGGTCGTCACCCAGGAGGAGCTGGAGGCTGCGGAACCCGACAAGTCGCGGACCATCGACGTCACTGACTTCGTCGAGCTCGACGAGATCGACCCCATCTACTTCCAGCGCACCTACTACCTGGCCCCACAGGGAGAGCAGGCGCGGCGTGCGTACGCGCTCCTTCTGAAGGTGATGGCGGATACCAAGAAGGTGGGCATTGCCACCTTCGTCATGCGCAACAAGGAGTACCTGGTGTCGCTCCGACCGGGCGACGATGTGCTCGTCCTCGAGACGATGTTCTTCTCCGACGAGGTACGGGACCCTAGGTCCGAGATCGAAGGCGTCCCCGTGGACGCGGATTTCTCCAAGCGCGAAGTGGAGACTGCCAAGCTTCTGATCGACTCGATGACCGCCAAGTTCGATCCCCAGAATTATCGTGACAGCTACCGAGAGCGCGTCGAGGAGCTGATCGAGCGCAAGCGTGCAGGCGAGGAGATCGTCGTGGAACCTGCGCCGAGGGCCCCCGCGCGCCTGGTCGACCTCGCGGATGCACTGGAGCGCAGCGTCGAGGCGGCGAAGAGCCGTCACCGGGCTGGCCAGCCGGGGCCCTCTAACCGACGGGAATCCGCGTCGCGAGGCGCGCAGTCGGCCCGTGCGCAGGCGACCCGTGCGGCGTCGACGGGGGCGCAGTCATCGCCGCCTGCCAAGCTGCGGCCCGCGGGAGCGGATCTGTCGGAGATGAGCAAGGCGGAGCTCTACGACAGGGCCACCGAGCTCGATCTTCCCGGTAGGTCGAAGATGAGCCGCGAGGAGCTCGAGAGCGCGCTACGTGCGGCGAACAGCTCTCGTCGCAGACGCGCCTCGTAGCCCGCGGTCTGCCTCAGCTCTCGGCGACCAGCTCGACCACCGGTATCACACGTTCGGTTTTGCTCTGGTACTCGGCGAAACCTTCGTAGCGGCTGGCCTGCTCGGCGAAGATCCGGTCGCGTTCGGCTCCTGAGATGGGCCGGGCCTGCGCACGGTACTGGCCGGTCCCTACCTCCACCATCACACCGGGATTGGCGACGAGGTTGTGGTACCAGTCGGGGTTGGTGTCAGCGCCTGCCTTGGACGCGAACACGAAACGACGCCCGTCGAGGTCCAGGTACATCATCGGGTTCACCCGCCCCTGACCGGTCCTTGCCCCCTTCGTGTGGAGCAGGAGCAGGGGGGCGCCGTCGAACTGGCCCCCGACCCTGCCCTCGTTTGACCGGAATTCCTCGATGATCTTGCGATTCCAGTCACCCACGTCCGTCATGGCTCGCCTCCCTCGCACGGCGCCAGGTCTCTACCTGAGGCACGCTACCGGTGGCTCCGCCCGTGACGTGCAGGCGCCTGTATTCTGCGCCTCCATGTGTCGCAACATCACCACGCTGCGCGGGTTGGAACCGCGGGCCACCCCCGAGGAGATCGAGGCTGCCGCGCGCCAGTACGTGCGCAAGGTCAGTGGAGTGCAGGCAACCTCCGCGCGTACCGAGCCCGCCTTCGAGGCGGCAGTCCGCAAGGTCGCTCACGCCACCGCCGAGCTTCTCGCCGGGCTCCCACCACGCCATCAGCCTCCCCCGACCCTTCCGCCGCTCAGGCGAGTGAGCGGCGTGCGAGGGTGAACTCCAGTCAGCCCGGTCAGGCCAGTAACTCCAGTCAGCCCGGTCAGGCCAGTCAGGCCAGTCAGGCCAGTCAGGCCAGGTGCACGGCGTCCTGCACCCCCAGGGCCAGGACCAGCACCATCACCACCGCGTAGATCCCGCTGATCGCCCAGCGCCAGCGGTGGTTCGCCACCCAGAAGCGCCGGAGAGCGACGACGTCGAACACCAGGGCCACCACCGCAATCGGGAGCCCGATGGCCGGGCCTACGCGGGCCGCAGCTCCGAGCGCCGGCGTCACCACGGGCAGCACTACGTAGCTGAGGAGGCACCGGAGCCCCGAGAGGGCGATCGACACGTTGAACATGCGGTGCGCAGCTGCTTCGCCGTCGGCTGCCGCCTTGGAATCCGGGCGCTGCTCGGGGACGAGCAAGAGCCGGCGCACCACCGGCTCGGCCCGCTCCAGACGCGCCTGGCGCCCCCGGACCGCGAGGGCGCTATCCGCCACCGAAGCTCCGGACGGGGCGGTGGGGGAGGTTCACGTCTTCCACGCTAGGGCCTGGCTCACCCGCGTATCGAGTCGCCACCGGCCTTTAGGCGGTGGCGGGACCTGGCGTGCCCGCCGATCGAGTCGCCTTCCGGCGCGGGCGGCGTGATCGCCTGGCGCGCCTCGAAGCGCCCACGTCAGGATGTCGCCCGGCTCGTGATGCCGGAGTCGCACCCACACCCGGAGGTCCCATGGCCCATCCACGCCGTTTTCGCTTCGCTGCTCAGCTGTCGAAGGCACCCGAGTGCACCGCCAGCTCTTGGTCAGCTCAGGCTCGCAAGGCCGAGGACCTCGGGTACTCGGCGATCCTCATGCCGGACCACTTCGACGATCAGCTCGCCCCCGTGCCCGCCCTTGCGGCCGCGGCCGCTGCCACCGCGCGGATCAAGATCGGTGCGCTCGTCTTCGACAACGACTACCGCCATCCGTTGCTCCTCGCCAAGGAGGCCGCCACGTTGGATGTCCTCTCCGACGGCCGTCTCGAGCTCGGTATCGGCGCCGGGTGGATGAAGAGCGACTACGACCAGTCGGGGATCTCCTACGACCCGCCGGGTGAGCGCGTCGAGCGCTTCGAGGAAGGTGTGAGGGTCCTGAAGGGACTCTTGGAGACCGAGGGACCCTTCTCCTTCGCCGGAAAGCACTACGAGATAAGCGACCACACCGCCACTCCGCGACCCGTCCAACGTCCCCGCCCTCCGATCCTCATCGGTGGCGGCGGGAAGCGCGTCCTGTCCTTCGCTGCCAGGGAGGCGGACATCGTCGGCGTCAACGTCAACTTGCGCTCCGGGTTCGTGGGCCAGGAGGCCGCCGCGGATGCCACACCGGACGCGACGCGACGGAAGGTCGGGTGGGTGAGGGATGCCGCCGGCTCCCGCTTCGACGACCTCGAGCTCAACACGCTCATCGGCTTCGCCGTGATCACCGACGAGCCCGAGAAGATTCTCGAGCCCCTGGCATCCGGCTTCGGGATCGACGCGGCGGATGTGCCCCACGTGCCGCTCGCGCTGGTCGGGTCGGTCGAGGCGATCGAGGAGGAGCTGCGCTGGCGGCGAGAGGAGTACGGGTTCTCCTACTTCGCGGTCCAGAGCGATGCCTGGGAGACCTTGGGTCCGGTGGTCTCGCACCTTGCAGGCACCTGACACCTGGCCCGCGATGCCGCCGAGCCCTTCAGGCCGTCGGGCCGGCGGCGAGCTTCACGGTTGCGCTCTGCTGCTGCCCCGAGCCGTTGACCCAACCGACCTTGACCGAGTCACCCGGGTGGTGCGTCTGCATGAGGTTCGACAGGGTGGTAGGGGAGTCCACGGTCTGGCCCCCCAGGGACGTGATCACGTCTCCTTGACTGATGCCTGCCTGGTCGGCCGGAGAGCCAGGGTTCACGCCCACTACCAGAGCCCCAGACACCGAGCTCGACCCCTCGACGCTCACTCCCAGCAGGGCGGCGGGTCCGATGTGGACGGTAGAGGAACCGTCGCCGGACTCGATCTGCCGGGCGATGGAGATGGCCTCCTCGATCGGGATGGCGAACGACTGGCTCGAGCCGCTCTGGATCTGGAAGCCGGTCGACGCGGCCGTGTCCATCCCGACAACGCGGGCCGCGTTGTCCACTAGAGGTCCACCCGAGTCGCCCGGCTGCAGGGTGGCGTTGCTCTGGACGAGGCCGCTGAGCTGTTCCTGACTTCCGTCCACTTCGTCGCTGGCGGTGATCGTCTGATCGAGGGCGGTCACGTCCCCCGTCGTGACGCTCGGCGCCCCGCCCGTGCCGCCCGCGTTGCCGATGGCGGTGACGGGATCGCCGACGGCGAGCTTCGAGGAGTCGCCGGGTGCGATCGTGGCGAGGCCCGACGCCCCGTCGAGGCGCAGCAGGGCTACGTCGTCGGCCTTGTCGGTCCCGAGGACTTGGGCACTGTAGGTGCGCCCGTTGCCGACGTCGGTCACGCTCACCGATGTAGCGCCCTCCACGACGTGGTTGTTGGTCAGGACTTCTCCCGAGGAGCTGAGCACCATCCCGGTGCCGGCCAGCTCGCCGCCCTCGGTGCCTAGCACGCTGTTGACGTCGACGAGCCCGGGTTCGACCTTTGCTGCAACTCCCGACGCGGCGGGAGCACCTCCGGGCCCTGACGGTGTGGTCGAAGCGCGGCCTACGAGGAGGCCGACCACCGCCACAACCACGACCAGCACTCCGACTGCCGCGACCCGCAGCCACTCCCGCCCGGTCCGCGTTGGCGCGGGGGGAGGCCAGGGCGCGCCTGGCGGAGGACCCCAATAGGACCAACCCGCTCCCCCCCCGGACCCCGGATACGGAGGTGGCGGCCACGTCCCCGGAGCCCCCTGGTACCAGTGTGCTGCGGGGTAGCCCGCCGCCGGTGGGTACCACGTTTGGCCATGCGGATATCCCGCTGCGTGGGGGTAGGGAGGCGGGTAGCCGGGCGGGTGGCCCGGCACCTGGTCTGGTGCCGCGGGGTAGCCAGCCGGGTAGGGGGGAAGACCCGGCGGGTGAGCAGGCACGTCGGGGTGACCCGGCGCACCGGCGGGAGCCTGGGGAGGCCAGGCTTGGCGCTGGTCGGGCTGCTCGCCACGGGGATCGGCCGGGCCGCTGTCAGGGTCGCCACCCAGCGGGTGCGTTTCGCCCATGGGCCCCATTACAGCGCCGAGACCTGTGAAGCGCCTGTGGCAACTCTGTGAGACGTCCCTGCCCCTCGAGGAGCCGGAATTAGGGTTTGCCGATGCCGTATTCGGGCTACGCGGATTTCGAGCACCTCTCCTGTGAGCGTACGCGCGACGGCGTCGTGATCGTGACCCTCGACCGCCCCGAGGTCCTGAACGCCGCCAATGTGGCCATGCACCGGGAGATGTCCGAGATCTGGGCGGTGATCGACTCCGACGAACAAGCGCACGCCTCGGTGGTCACGGGGGCAGGACGAGCCTTCTCCGCCGGGGGCGACCTGGACATGATCGAACAAATGACCGAGGACTACGACGCGGTGTTGGTCCAATGGCGCGACGCGGGGGCGATCGTCGAAAGGATGCTCGACTCGCGCAAGCCGGTGGTGTCCGCGATCAACGGTGTGGCCGTGGGCGCAGGGCTCGCCGTGGCCCTGCTTGCCGACGTCAGCATCGTCGGTCGCTCCGCTCGCCTCTCGGACGGGCACGCCCGCCTAGGGGTGGCAGCAGGTGACCACGCGGCGATCCTCTGGCCGCTGTTGTGCGGGATGGCGAAGGCCAAGTACTACCTCATGACTGCAGACTTCGTGGACGGCGAAGAGGCGGAGCGCATCGGGCTCGTGACGAAGTGCGTAGACGACGATCGGGTCCTGTCCGAGGCCGTGTCGATAGCCGAGCGTCTGGCGAGATCGAGCGCGACGGCGGTGCAGTGGACGAAACGGGTGATGAACCAGTGGCTCCGCCAGGCGATGCCCGCATTCGGCGAGTCGGTCGCGCTCGAGATGCTCGGATTCCTGGGCCCGGATGCGCGAGAAGGTCTGGCGGCCATTCGGGAGCGACGCGATCCGGTGTTTCCCTCCGTCGTACCGCCTTCGCCTGGTGGCTCTACTGCACGGTGACCAGGGTGCCCAGCGGCGTGTACGGGTAGACGACCTCGGCGTTGGCCGGCGGCATCTCGACGCAGCCGAGGCTCTGGGGGGTCCCGTAGCTGCTCCGCACGAAGCCGTGGAGGGCGTCGCCGCCGTGGAAGTAGCTGACCCACGGGATGTCGGGGTCGCTGTAGTGGCTGCCGTCGGGGTTGGTTCCCGACATCGTGGTCGACACATAACGGGCGTAGACGGGCCAGGTCCCGAGCTCGGTCGGAGCAGCCTCGATACCGCTGTTCGCGAGCGTGCTGTACGCCACTGAGCCGTCGCGCCAGACGTCGACGTGCTCGGGTAGCGAGGTGTAGACCTCGGCGAAGTCGTAGTGGCCGTAGCTGTTGGTCTGGCCCGCGGCCGCGGCTTGGAGCACCGAATCCGCGACCTGGGGACCCGCGTCGCCATCGGTCGCGAGGTTGTGCTGGCTCTCGAAGGCCATGATCGCGCTCTGGGTCACGAGGTTCGGCTCCCCTGGCGACCACAGCGCCATGAAGTTCCCAGGCAGTGTGCTCCATCGCCAGGAGAACGTCCCGAGCTGAGGGGTCGCCAACTCGGTTGCGGACAGGGGGGTCGTGTCGGCAGGGGTGAAGGCGACGGGCAGGTACCCGAGCTCGGCGAGAAGCTGCTGGAGACGAAGAGTAGACAACGGTGCCACCGTAAAGCTCACCACGGCGCTCTGGGTGAGGTGCGCGCCGTCGGCTGCCATGATCCCGCTGCTCCCGCCGGGCACCTGGATCTGCTCGGTGGCCCCGGGCGGCAGGCTCGCCGCCGCTTCGAAGGCCAGGATGCCGGGAGAGGTCTGGATCCACGTGCCCGCGACCGGCGGGTCGAGGGTCGGAGTGGGGCCACCGGCGGCGAGGGCCGTGCTGAAGCTCAGGGCGAGCGAGGTGTCCGGCGCGACCGCGGTTGCGCCAGGGGCGGGCTGGCTCGATACGAGCGACACGGTCGGGTGGCCGTTGCCCGAGGCCGACGAGGCGCCGGCCTTGGTGGTGCCGGGGTGCGTCGCGACGAGAGCGGCAGCCAACGCCACCACCGCGCATACACCGACCAACACGCCCGAGGTAAGCCACGGACGGCTGGAGAAGGGGTTTCGGGCGATCTGCCACAGCTTCATTGCACAGGGAGCGTACCAGCGTGTTCAACCGAAAAGACGCGCACGCGTGCCGCAGGCCCGACCCGGACGAGCGCCATTGGCGTCCCCTACGTCTTCGCAGCCTTCCAGGGCTCGGCGCCTCGCTGCTCGACTGCCGTTTGTACAGCGTGGTCGATGTGACGTATGCGATCGGGCTGGATCACCTTGGCCCCGGAGGCGTCGCGGACATAGAAGGCGTCGACGACCTCGTTCCCGAGGGTCGACACTCGGGCCGCGACCACGTCTAGACCCTCGTCGAACAGCGAGGTCGTGATTCGGTGGAGAAGCCCCACGGAGTCCGCAGCTCGTACCTCCACCACGCTGCACGACGACGAGGCGTTGTTGTCCACCGTCACCTGGGTGGCGATCGGGCGGGCCGAGGTTGCCCGCCGACCTCCGGCGTAGGCGCGCTCTTGTTCTTCGAGCAGCTCGGCGAGGGGAAGCGTTCCCCTGAGGACCGCGTCCAGCTCGTCTGCGACCCTCTCCCAGTCGGGCCAGCGTCCGCGGGCGGGCTCGACCACGAACACCTCGACGGCAAAGCCGTCCTCGCTCGCCACGTTTGCCGAACGCACGTCGAGGCCCCGGAGGGCGAGCACTCCTGTCACCGCGGCGAGAAGCCCGGGGCGGTCGCGTGCCACGACCGTGACACCCGGAGCTTCCGCGGCGATCACGGAACGTCCCATCGTCTCCACCTGCCGCATGAGCGTGCGGTGCCGGTCGTTGACGAGCGAGTGAGCCTGCACGGCCGGCGGTTCGCCGGCCATGGTCGCGGCGGCGCGTGCCGCGAGGTCAGCGACGAGCCCTGCCTTCCACGTGCCCCACGCCGCCGGTCCTGTGGCGAGGCTGTCGGCCTCGGTGAGCGCCACGAGGAGCTCGAGGGAGGAGCGGTCACCTGTCGCCTCCACCACGGCCGTGACCGTCGCGGGGTCGTCGAGGTCGCGCCGGGTCGCGAGATCGGCCAGCAGCAGGTGGTTGCGCACCAGGGAGACGAGTACCTCGGCGTCCTCGGGGACCAGGCCCATGCGCGTGGCCAGTCTCGTCACGACCTCGACCCCGGCGTCGGTGTGGTCGCCGGGATAGCCCTTGCCTATGTCGTGGAGGAAGGCTGCGAGGAGCAACAGGTCGGGGCGCGACACCCGCAGTGCGATCGGCGCTGCCCGTGCCGCGGCCTCGAGGAGGTGACGGTCGACGGTGTAGCGGTGGTAGGCGTTGCGCTGGGGGCGGTTGCGAACGGCCTTCCACTCGGGGAGCATGCGGGTCAGCAGTCCCTTCTGGTCGAGCGATTCGAGGGCGTATATCGCCGAGGAGCCGGCTGCGAGCACCCGCACGAGCGCCTCGCGCATCGCCGGGGGCCAGGGGTTCCCGGGCGAGGGCGCCGAAGCGGCGAGCACCTCCAGGGTCGGCCGTGCGATCGGCACGAGGCGCTCGGCTGATACCGCCGCCACCCGCAGGGCGAGGGTGGGGTCCTCCGACACCGGGGCGCCGCGGTCGAGAACCACCTCTTCTGCGTGCTCTGCGCGGGCTCCGTAGCCCCGGCTGGCCAGTGCCACGCCTGGCTCGACCGATCGCAGGTCGCCGTCCTCGGGGTTCGGACGTGCCCGCCGACCCGGTGCGCGCCGGTTGCGCTTGCTCTCACTTCGGAGGCTCGACCTCCACGTCCAGCGCCGGCGCCATACCTCGTCCGTCTCCCAAGCGATCGTCCGCCCGGCTTCCGCCACGGCTCCCATGAGCGCGTCGGCGTCGGCGTAGCCCAAGGCGGCGGCCACTTGGTCCTGCTCCTGTAAGAGGAGCCGATCCGTCGCCCGGCCTGTCGCCCTGTGCAGTTCGACGCGCGCGGCCGTGAGCACCTCGCCAGCGGCTGCCAAGGTCGGGAGGTCCACGTAGTCGGCGAGAGTCGGCACCCCCAGAACCGCGGCGCGGACCGCGTTGATGTCCCTCAGCCCACCGTGCGCCTCCTTGAGGTCCGGCTCGAGAAGAAACGCCACCTCACCGTGCTCGGCGTGGCGCTCGGCGACGTGCCCGGCGAGCACACCGAGCCACTCGGGGGAGCGACGTCGCCAGAGGCCTAGCGCGGCTTCGAGCATCGGGGCGACGATCGACGGGTCTCCCGCCACGAAGCGACCGTCCAGCAGCCCGAGCTGGACGCGCAGGTCCGTCCTTGCGACGTCGAGCACCTCCCCGGGCCGGCGCACCGAGTGGTCGAGCCGTATGCCCTCGTCCCACACCGGGTACCACACTGCATCGGCGAGCCTGGCCACGTCGCGGCGCGACTCGTGGAGGAGGACCACGTCGAGGTCGCTGTAGGGGCAGAGCTCTCCGCGCCCGTAGCCCCCGACCGCCACGAGGGCCAGCCCATCGAGCTCACCTCCCGAGGCGGCTTGGAGGAGCTCGGTGAGCCAGCGGTCGGCTGCCGCCGCAAGTGCGCGGCAGAACACTCCGCCCTGCAGGTCCCGGCGCTCGAGCAGCGCTTGACGCGACGAGCGCAGCGACACTTGCGACGGTAGCACCGGCCAGGCCTCGTGCGAGACGCCTGTGCGCAGGGCGCCACCGCTTCGGCCCGCGAGGGGCGTAGCGTGTTGCAGGACACCGGTGAGAGCCGGTGCAGGAGCGGCCGAGCTCCGAAGAGGACATGGAGGATGCCATGAGCACCATCGAGCGCCGGAGGTCAGGAGGTCTCAAGACGCTTGACAGGGCGCTTATGGTCGCCGGAGTCGTCGGCGGCGTGCTGGTGGTCCTGTGGGTATTCGCCTCGCTGGCGCACCTCGTGGTGGACGTCTTCAAGGTGGCCATCTTGGTGATCGTGGTGATGGTGCTCGTCAGGCTGGTGCACCTCTTCACGCGCAGCCGGAGCTGACGGAGGGCCCGAACCGCTCGGGCAGCTTCAAAAGCTCGGGCACACGCACGGCTCGGGCAATCGAGCGTGCCGGTCCGCTGGACCTCTCAGCGCCCCACCAGCTCTTCGTACAGTTCGACGTGCTCGGCGACCATTCGCTTGGTGGAGAAGTAGCCCTCCACCGAGGCTCGGCAGTCCTCTCGCCTGATCGCTCCGATCCGGCCCACGGCCTCCACCATGTCGGCCTCGTCCTCACAGACGTACCCGGTCGTGCCGTCGCTGACCACTTCTGGGACCGCTCCCTCGCTGAACGCGACCACCGGGGTGCCACAGGCCATCGACTCGAGCATGACCATCCCGAACGGCTCGTTCCATCGGATCGGGAACAGCAATCCCCGTGCGTTGGCCAGGAGCTCCAGCTTCCGTTCGTGCGGCACCTCGCCCAGGTAGACGGCATCTGGGCCGAGTATGGGGGCGACCCGTTCGTCGAAGTAGGTCCGTTCCCAGGCTTCGCGCATCTTCGCTGCCATGAGCAGCCGTACGCCCGCCTTGCGGGCCACTTCGATCGCTCGATGCGCCCCCTTGTCTGGCGACATCCGCCCCAGGAAGAGGTAGTACTCGCCCTCCTCGTCGCCCGTGCCTTGGCCGAAGGTGAAGGCCGAGGCGTCGAGGCCGTGGTGGATCACTCGTGCAACCGGGACGTCCGGCGCAGCGCGGCGCTGTGCATGAGATATGCAGACGATGGGCACGCGACGTGCAACGGCGCTGTAGAGGTCCGTCAGCTCATCGTTGAACGGGCCGTGGATGGTAGTGACCACGGGGAGCTGCGGGTAGCGTTCCGAGTAGATCGGTCCCACCACCGTGTGGTCATGCACGACCTCATGGTCCGAGATGGCTTCATAGGCGTAGAGCACGTGACGTAGCTCCGGCACTGCCATCCCTATTCGCATCCCCTCTGCCTGTGGGAGCACCCATTTCGTCGGCACAGGACAGGTCGAGTCGCCCGTTGCAAAGAGGGTGACTTCGTGGCCGGCGGCCTCCAGGCCCCTGGCCGTCTGGTCGACCACCAGCTCGATCCCGCCGTAGAGAGGTGGCGGGATCGGGGTCCAGGGCGGTGCGATCAGGGCGATCCGCATGCTCGCATTCAAGCACCCGGCGCGGCCGTTAGGCTCAGCTCGATCGTCGCGGCGGCGTGGCCGAGTGGTTTAGGCAGGGGCCTGCAAAGCCCCGTACGGCGGTTCGATTCCGCCCGCCGCCTCTGTTCACGAAAGTTCGGCTCTCGTGATGACGGAAGTCCATTTAGCGGACAGATGAGGAAGACGTGGCACCTGCGCCCAGGCGGCTGATCCTTATTGCCGAGGATCACGAAGGGACCAGAGAATCCCTCGCAGAGATAATGAAGACCGAGGGCCACCTGGTCCTTGAAGCGCAAGACGGTCAGGCGGCGCTTGGTGTCTTGTCGGCCTCACCTGTAGATGTCCTCATCCTCGACCTCTCCATGCCGCGGGTGGACGGTATCGAGCTGCTTGGCAATATCGATCCGACTCCACCAGTGGTCGTCATCTACTCCGCATTTGCGTACTACACGCCGGACGAGGTGCGGTCACAGGTCGGCTCCAAGGTTTTCAGGGCCCTGCACAAACCGATCGCCCCGGCTCGTCTCGTGTCGGCCGTCACCGATGCGATCAAGGAGCTCGACCGCTACAACGAATAGAGGAGGCTGTCCGTGTCGCCGAGTGCGGTCATTGCCGAACTCGATGCGCCGTCGACGCGCTGGCCTCATCTTTCCGACGAGTCGCTTCTGCCCTTCGTGACCGTGAGCTGACCGGCGATGAGCGAACCGTTGATGACGGATCTGGCCACGTCGCTCAGGCCGATGTGGTGAGAGCGGGAATATCCCCGCAGCAACGAGAACGCCGCCTCGACGCTGATGCTCTGTTGTTCGGCGACCACACCCTTCGCTTGCTCGATCACAATCCGGGAGTTCAGAGCCCCTTGAAGCTGCCCGGCGGTCTCCGACGAGTCCTTGATCGCTCGTTCTTGAAGGATTCCGATGGTGGCGACATCAGCGAATGCTTGCGCGAGGTTCACCATCCTCTCGGAGAGCAACTTGGGCTCGCCACTGAAGACGTTCATTGCTCCGATCACCTCGCTGCGCAGCCGCATTGGCAGGGCGTGGACCACGCTGAATCCGGCTTCCAGTGCTTCCGGCGTGAACGTCGGCCAGCGATCCGCAGTGTCCGAGAGTCTCCGGTTCAGAACTTGTTTGCCCGAGCGGAAGCAATCTCTGCAAGGCCCTTGATCGTTTTGGATCTCGATCAACTCGAGCACGCGCATCCGCTCGGTGGTGCAGGCGATGACGCGCAACTCGCCACTGGGGGAAGTCAACGCGAGTCCCACCTCCGCAGAGTCGAGGAGCTCCCCGCAGCGCTCGACGAGCACGGTCATGAGCTCGAC
>DATKIB010000025.1:0-13845 GCA_035509915.1 Acidimicrobiales bacterium
AGGCAGAACTCTGCGTGAACTCCAGATCTGACGCGCCGTCAGATGCGTAGGTAGTCTGGCCCCGTGTCGGAGCTGCCCAGGATCATCTCGGTCGACGACCACGTGGTGGAGCCGGCCAACGTGTGGCAGGACCGGCTTCCATCCAAGTACCTCGAGGTCGGGCCCCGGATAGTGCGAGCGCCCATGGGTGAGATCACCTTCGTGGGGGGAAAGCTGACCGTCAAGCCCGGCAGCGAGGGCCACCCCGTCGACTGGTGGTACTACGAGGACTTGAAGAGGCCCCTGCTCAGACTGGACGCAGCCGTCGGGGTGCCCCGTGACGAGGTGACCATGAACGGGGTCACCTACGAGGACATGCGGCCCGGCGCCTACCAGGTCAAGCCGCGCCTCGAGGACATGGACACCAACCACATCGAGGCGTCGCTGTGCTTTCCGACATTCCCCCGGTTCTGCGGCCAGACGTTCACCGAGGCCAAGGACCACGACCTCGGCCTGCTCTGCGTACGGGCGTACAACGACTGGATGGTGGAAGAGTGGTGCGCCCAGTCCGACGGGCGGCTGATCCCCCTGTGCATCGTGCCCCTCTGGGATGCCCAGCTCGCGGGTGAAGAAGTCCTTCGCAACGCGGCGCGGGGCGTGCGCGCCGTGTGCTTCAGCGAGATACCCCCGTTCCTCGGACTGCCTTCAGTGCACGACCCGGACAACTATTGGGACCCTTTCTTCAGGGCCTGCGCGGAGACTTCCACGGTCGTAAACATGCACATCGGCTCGTCGTCGAAGATGCCCTCCACATCCTCCGACGCCCCTCCGGCGGTCGGTTCGACGCTGACCCACACCAACGCCACCTTCTCGGTGGTGGACTTCCTCTTTTCCGGGGTACTCGTTCGCTTCCCCGACCTGCAGCTCGCCTACTCGGAGGGCCAGATCGGGTGGATCCCCTACATCCTCGAAAGGGCCGACGTCGTGTGGTCGGAGAACAGGGGCTGGGGAGGAGTGGCAGACAAGATCCCCGAGCCACCTTCG
Source organism: Acidimicrobiales bacterium (assembly GCA_035509915.1). Lineage (GTDB taxonomy): Bacteria > Actinomycetota > Acidimicrobiia > Acidimicrobiales > UBA8190 > Bog-564. The sequence goes on from DATKIB010000025.1 coordinate 1,024, forward strand.
ACCTATTTCCACCGGCAGATCACGGGCTGCTTCTTCAACGACGCCCACGGGCTCAGGTCGGTGGAGGAGATCGGGGTCGACAACATCACCTACGAGTCGGACTACCCCCATTCCGACTCGACTTGGCCGGAGACCAAGGAGATCGCCGAGCGCCAGATGGCCCACCTCGACGACGAGGCGAAGTACAAGATCGTCCGAGGCAACGCGATCAGGCTGTTCGGACTAGACCACCTCGCTCCGTAGCCTCGGCGCGGCCTGCACTGCACGAGCCCGTGGACCTTCGTTACTCCGAAGCCGAGGAGGAGTTCAGGGCCGGGCTGCGAACCTGGCTGGCCGAAGTGGTCCCGAAGCTCCCGTCGCCCCCCGACGCGTCGGACTGGCCGGCGAGAAGAGCCTTCGACACGACGTGGCAGCGGATGCTGTTCGACGCCGGGTACGCCGGCATCGACTGGCCCGAAGACGGTGGTGGCCGTGGCGCAAGCCCGGTCGAGCAGCTCGTCTACCTCGAGGAGCTGGAGCGAGCGCACGCGCCGTACGTCGGTGTGAACTTCGTGGGCCTGCTCCACGCCGGACCCACGATCGCGGTGGAAGGAACCACCGAGCAGCGCGCCCGCTTCCTGCCGCCGATCCTGCGTGGCGACGAGGTGTGGTGCCAAGGCTTCTCCGAGCCGGGCGCAGGCAGCGATCTCGCGTCCCTGCGGACGCGCGCCGTGCGAGACGGCGACGAGTACGTGGTCACCGGATCGAAGATCTGGACGTCGCACGCCGAGGTGGCCGACTTCTGCGAGCTCCTCGTTAGGACAGGGCCCGAGGGTGAGAGGCACGCGGGGATCACCTGGCTGGCAATGGAGATGGACCGACCGGGGGTCGAGTTCAGGCCGCTTCGGACCATCGCAGGCTCGAACGAGTTCGGGCAGCTCTTCCTCGATCAGGTGAGGGTGCCGATCGCGAACCGTGTCGGCGAGGAGGGCGACGGCTGGCGGGTGGCCATGGTCACGCTCAGCTTCGAGCGAGGGACCGCGTTCGTCGGGGAGATGCTCCAGTCCATGGAGATGCTGAGCTCGCTCGGCGCCCTGGCGCGTCGGAGCGGGGCGTGGGACGACCCCGAGCTCCGACGTCGAGTGGGACATCTCGGCGCGGAGCTCGACGCCCTCTGGGCGCTCGCGCGTCGCAACGTGTCCAGCGCCGCGCGGACCGGGGTACCTGGGATCGGCGGGAGCGTCTACAAGCTGGCGCTCTCCGAGGCGCGCCAACGGCTGGCCGACCTCGGCATGGACCTGGCCGGCAGAGCGGGCCTGTCATGGGATGAGCTCGATGGGCTCGACGGCTCGGCGCTGCACAGCGCGGAGCTTGTCGACACGTGGGTCAACAGCCTGTCGCGCACGATCGCGGCCGGCACCTCCCAGATCCAGCGCAACATCGTCGCCGAGCGCATCCTCGGGCTCCCGAGGTAGGGCGCGCCGTGGACTTCGAGCTGTCCGACGACGAGATCGCACTCGGCGACTCGGTCCGAGCCCTCTGCGCCTCACGCTTTCCCCTGGAGCGGCTCCAGCAGGCGGCGACGCTGTCGGCCGATCGGGTACGGACCGGCGCTCGCGCGGGCGGCGACGACACGGGTGTCTTCGATCCCGCAGGCTGGGCGGCGCTCGCATCGTCGGGGCTCTTCTCGCTCCAGGTTCCCGAGGACGCCGGAGGGGTCGGCCTGGGCATGGCGCCCGCGACGGTCGTGTTCGAGGAGCTCGGACGGGCTCTCGTCCCGGGCCCGCTGGTGGCGTCGCATCTGGCGGCGCGTCTCGGAGCACAGCCGCTCAGCGGAGCGGGCGAGGGCAAGCTGGTGGTCGGCTCCGTCCACCGGCCGCCGTCCTCGGGAGCCGAGTCACTGGCGCCACTGCTCGTCGAGAACCTTGCGTCGCTGGGCGCGCTGGTGGTGGTGGGCGAGCACGAGCTGGTGGTGGTCGACCCGTCCGCACTCGGAGCAACCGCGATCCGGCGACCTCTGGATCCGCTCACTCCGATGTGGCGGGTCGACGGTCTCCCGATCGCCGACCAGGGAGGAGCGCTCATCGGTGAGAGGGTCGGTGAGGCAGAGGAGGCTGCCGGGTGGCGGCGAGACGAGGCGGTGCTCACAGGTGCGCTCCTGGTGGGGCTGGCGGCCAGGTGCGTCGAGATGGCCGTGGGGTACGCGAAGGAGCGCGAGCAGTTCGGAAAGCCGATCGGCTCGTTCCAAGCCGTGAAGCACCTCTGTGCCGACATGCTCGTGCGCTCGGAGGTCGCACGCGTCGCAGTTCAAGCCGCCGGGGTGACCGTCGACGAGCCGGATGTCGGTGACCCGGAGAGGGCGGCGTACGGTGCGGCCATGCTCGCCGCGGAGGCAGCGGTCGCGAACGCAAAGGCGTGCATCCAAGTGCACGGCGGCATGGGGTTCACCTGGGAGGTGCCGGTGCACCTGTACCTGATGCGCGCGCGGGTGCTGTCCCAGTCGCTCGGGCGACCGGGACAATTCGCGGAGCTCGTGGCGGATCGGTATGTGCGGCAGGAGGGAGGAAGATGACGGCACCGGGTGGACACGTCGAGGAGCCCGTCGGTCGCGAGTCCGTGAGGATCGTCCCGCCCGGCACCGTGGCCTACGGGATACAGCTTCCCGTGCAGTCGCAGTCGACGATGTACGTGGAGACCTGGGAGCTCACCTCGGGGCCCGAGGAGCTCGTGCGCGTCGCACGTCAGGCGGACGAGAGCGGGTTCTTCTACGTAGCTGTGTGCGACCACACCGCCATCCCGCAGCGACTCGCTCAGGCAATGGGCACGACGTGGTACGACACGGTGGCGACCCTGGGGTGGTTGGCCGCGCTCACGACGAGGGTTCGCCTGCTCTCGCACGTCTACATAGCTGCCCTTCGTCATCCGCTTCGGGCGGCCAAGGAGATGGCGACGTTGGACCTGCTCTCGGGAGGTCGTCTGATCGTGGGGGTCGGTGCCGGGCACGTGTCGGAGGAGTTCGACTTCTCCGGCCGCGACTTCGAAGCGCGCGGCGCCCTCACCGACGAGGCGATCGACTCGATCGCCGCCGGCCTGACCGAGGAGTTCCCCGTGCTGCGGGGCCCGCAGTGGCCGGCCGCCGAGCTCGGGATATCGCCCCGGCCGGTGCAGCGCCCTCGTCCTCCGATATGGGTCGGCGGGTCCTCGCGCGCGGCGCTGCGGCGAGCCGCGCTTCGCGGCGACGGCTGGCTACCCCAGAGCCCAAAGCGCAAGGACATGCCCGAGCAGATCGCGTACCTGAAGGCCCTGCGCGAGGAAAAGAGAGGTGGGGCCCCCATCGACATCGGCGCCCTCGCCGGCGCCTTCCATCTCGGTGAACCATCGTGGGAGCTGCCGCGCGGAACCGTGTCCGGCACAGCGGAGCAGGTGGCCGAGAACCTGGGCGAGCTCGTCGCGATGGGCGTGTCGCACGTCCAGCTCCGCTTCCCCAGCCGATCCGTGGAAGAGCTGTGCGACCAGATGGCCGCGTTCGGCGAGGAAGTCGGCCCGCTGCTCTAACGTTCGAATTTCGCGTTGGTGGCAAGGGGCGCATCCTCCGTGTAGGTCGGCTACAATGCAACCAACGTATCTGCATTGTGAGGTGGCCATGGCGCAAACGGGCGAAGTGAAGGTGAGTGAGCGCGGCCAGATGGCGCTTCCGGCCCAGGCTCGCCACCGCTGGGGTTTGGACGATGGCGGGAGCGTGGGATGGGTCGACCTCGGCGATGCTGTGTTGCTCGTTCCTGGCGGAGTCGACGAACTGCGCAAGGAGCTCCTCGCAGGAGCCGACTGGGAGGACGCGAGGTCCGGGTTCGGAGATCCCGACCTGGCCAACCAATAGGACAGGCTCAGACCTGACACTTCTCGTTGACGACCAGATTCTCTCCGCGCTGCTCCGGGAGGAGCTCGATTGGCCGGACGATCAAGTCTTCACGACCGGATATTGGTACTTGCGCTTGTGCCAGGCGGTGGCGCGAGGATCCGGCGGCTCCCTGTCAAAGCCCCTTCTCACACTGCCTGCTGATCGACGCGAACGCGTGCTGCACGCGGTTCTCGAACTTCCTGAGAAGGTTGAGATCCTGAGTTGGAGGGTCGTCGCGCCGGTGATGGCCAGTCAGCTCGACGGCCCCGGGTACCGCCTGAACCTGCTGTCCCGAGAGGCGCTTGCGGCAGCCAGCATCCTTCGCGCCGAGGTCGTGATGGCCCATGGGAACGAGAACCGACTTCTACGAGAGGCGCTCGGCCAGGTGGGTTTGATCTGAGCAGTTCTTTCGGCATCTTCGTGGCGGTGCCGGGCGAAAAATCCGCTCCTCGACGCCCCTGCAAGGTGCCCGGCGAGGTCCCTCGATAGCTCCGGCGCCAGGTCGCCCCTTCACGATCGGCTCACACCCGAGTGGTGTCCACGAGAAGAGGAGAGGCGAAGAAATGAGCAACACGACCACCCTGTCAGGGAACCTCACCCGCGATCCCGAGATCCGCTACACCCGCGACGGCCAAGCGAGCGCGACCTTCGGCCTGGCCGTCAACCGGCGCTGGCAGTCGAAGGGGTCCGACGAGTGGGAGGAAGCGACCTCGTTCTTCGACGTCGTGTGCTGGCGCGACCTGGCGGAGAACGTGGCCCTGAGCCTCGTGAAGGGGAGCCGGGTCATCGTCGCCGGTCGTCTCGAGCAGCGCACGTGGGAGAACGACGCCGGTGAGCGTCGCAGCCGCGTCGAGGTGAGCGCCGATGACGTCGGGCCTTCTCTGCGGTTCGCGACTGCGGAGGTCACCAAGGCGGAGCGCCGGATGCCCGACGAGGCGGACCCGGACGGAAGCTCCGACACGTCCGGGCGAGCCGAGGTCGTCTCTTCCGGCGCCTGACCGGCCGGACCCGGTTCCTCGGGCCCGCGCGGGCTCGGGGGACCGGGACGCGCCGGGTAATGCCGCGTAAATGGAGAACGCCGAGGGCGAGAGGAGGAGCGATGGGAGATGTGGTGTCGTACCCGTGGGTCGCCGGGCCACTCGTGGTGAGCCGTGACCTGCTCCAGCTCGTGAGGCACCTGACACCGCACGGAGCGCTGACGGTGCCCCTGGGAGGTCTGACCATGCTCTACGTAGAGGGAGTTCGCCGCTTCGGGATCCCGGTCCTCGCCGCGGGTCCCGGAGCGCTGTTCGTGGCACTAGCGGTAGTGGCGAGGCGCTTCGGGTCCGGCCCTTCCGCACGCCGTCGTGCGCCGGTGCTCCCGTTCGAATCGGCGCAACCGTGTGGCACGGGGATCGACACCCGTGCTCCGCTCGACGCGTCCGCACAGGTAGTGACGCACGGAGACCTGGAGGCACGATGACGATCTGCCAGCCGCAGCCGCGTCCGGATCGCGAGGAGCTGGACACGCTCGAGAGCGAGGAGGAGCAACCAGTGCGCTTCGCCTCGGTGCTCGTGTTCAACAAGCGCGAGGCGTTCGACCTCTGCGAGGCGTGTGCCGAGGCCGAGCGCGCCCTGTTGCGCTCGGGCAGGGTCAGTGAAGCGGCGCGCATGGCGGCGCTGTTCGAGCTCGCCGAGGGGCGGCTCGCGCTGAGATGACTGCAGGGCCCCGGTAACGTCACCTGTGGGGCTGACGGGATCCGGCGCACAGCGCTCGAGCCGTCAGCCGAAGCGGAGGACCCGCTTTGTCATCTCATCAGTTTGCGGATTCCCCGGTGGTAGCAAGTGCAAGCGGGACAGTGGCTTCCGTCGATGGCGCGATCGCCCTGGGCCGGAGCCTGGTCGAGAACCTGAGCCGCGTCCTGCTGGGGGCGCCGTCGGCGGTGGCGGCGGCCGCCATGGCAGCCCTGTCGGGGGGCCACCTGCTGATCGAGGACGTACCCGGGGTGGGCAAGACCGTGCTGGCCCGGGCGCTGGCCGCCTCGCTCGGCACCGAGCTGTCACGCATCCAGGGCCATCCAGATCTGCTGCCATCGGATGTCACCGGCGTGTCGGTGTTCAGCGCCGAGGACGGCACATGGGAGTTTCGTCGGGGGCCGGTCTTCGCCCACGTGGTGCTGGTGGACGAGCTCAACCGCACCCCGCCGCGCACGCAGTCGGCGCTGCTCGAGACGATGGAGGAGCAGCAGGTCACGGTGGACGGCGAATCGTGGCCGCTGCCCACCCCGCACCTGGTGGTGGCCACCCAGAACCCCCACTCGCAGCTCGGCACCTACCCGTTGGTGTCGAGCCAGCTCGACCGCTTCTCCCTCTGCACCACCGTCGGCTACCCGGACTCCGAGACAGAAGCACGGCTGCTCCTGAACCAGGGTGGCAAGTTCGCCCTGCACGGGCTTCCGAAGGTGTGCGACGCCAGGGGCTGGCTGGCCGCCCAGCAGGCGACCGAGGCGGTCGAGGTCAGCCCGGTGATGGCGCATTACGCCGTCGAGCTGTCCCGAGCCACCCGCGCCGCCGCCGGAGTGCGTCTGGGGGCGAGCCCGAGGGCATCGATCTGGCTCGTCCGCACGGCCAAGGCCCACGCCGTGTTGTCGGGCCGGGGATACGTCGTGCCCGACGACGTCAAAGCCGTCGCGGTGCCCTGCCTGGCGCATCGCCTGGGGACCGACGACGGCATCGGGCAGGCGGTCTCGGTGGTGCGAGGGGTGCTCGAGTCCACGCCGACCCCGCGCCCCTGACCGGGGGGCTCGAGGTGCCCAGGCCGGAGCAGCCCCTCGCCCGAATCGCAGGCGCCGTGGGCCTGGCGGTCGGGTGGTTCGTGGTCGCCCACGAGGGTGGCTCGGGCTGGGTCCAGCTGCTGGGTGACGTGCTGTGGGGAACGCTGCTCGTCGGCTTGGCCGGCCCGGGCGTCGCCTGCGCCCGGGCCCGGGCCAGGGTGGTCTCGTCCCCCACCGACGCCACCGCCGGCCTCCCCGTCATCCTCGCCGTCTCGGCCGGCACCCGGATGCGCCTCAGGCCCATCGATCCCCCCGGCCCCGTCACATTTCTGGGGCGGGACCGCGGTGCGACCGAGGAGCTCACCGTGGTACCGGAGCGCCGTGGCGTGCACCAGGAGCTGGTGGCCGAGCTGGCCAGCGCCGCCCCCTTCGGCATGCTGTGGTGGCGGCGCCAAGTGCGCCTACCCCTGGCGGGCGAGCTGGTGGTCGGGCCCCGGCTGGGGCCGGCCCGGCCGCAGGAGCCGACGCCCGAGGATCGCTGGGGAACGGCGCCGGTGCTCGTGCCGGCGGCGGTGGGCGACGCCCGGGGCGTGCGCGACTACCGCGCCGGCGACCAGCGCCGGTGGGTGCACTGGGCCGCCACCGCCCACCGCGGCGAGTTGGTCGTACGCGAGATGGAGTCGCAGGCGGCCGAGCCGGTGGTGGTCGAGGCGCTGCTGCCTGCCGACCCCGAAGGCTCCGAGCGGGAGGCCGAGGTTGTCCTGGGGACGGTGGTGTCGCTGCTAGGCGCGGGGAGGGAGGTCGTCCTCGTCACGACCGAGGCCGCCGGTCGCCGACAGGCGCCGGTCACCAGCCGGGCCGACGCAGGCCGGCGCCTGGCCCGCGCCGTGGCCAGCGGGGTGACGCCCGCCGTGGCCAGCGGGGTGAAGCCCGGCGCGGCCAGCGGGGTGACGCCCGGTGCGCCCGGTGCTCTGGTCCTCCCGGCCGAGAGTCAGGCGCCGCCGGCCGGGCCCAGGGTCGAGCTGGGCCAACGGCGCTCGCTGCCGGCGCTCCTGCTCGAGCGGGTGCGTGAGGCCAACCGCCCCCCACCGCCCGTGGACTCGGTCGGCTTGCGGCTGGCCTGTGCCGTCGCGGTGCTCATCGGCCTCGCCGCCGTGAGGTCCCAGGGCGAGGTCTCGACAGCCGTCGCCACGCTCGGCGCCGGGGCCGTGGTGGCCGGGATGCTGCTCTCCTACCGGCTTCGGGCAGCGCCGCCCATGTGGCTCAAGCCTGTGCTGGCCGTCGCCTCCATCGCCGCCTTCGTCTGGTTCTTCCACCAGCTCTCGGGACAGCCGCTCTACGACGTGTCCACGGTCGAGGACCCTTTGGCCTCACTGTTCGTCGCCATGATCGCCATCCACTCCTTCGACGTCCCGGCGCGGCGCGACCTGTCCTTCACGTTGGCGGGATCCGCGGCGCTCATGGCCGTGGCCGCTTCCCAGGCCACCGACATGAGCTTCGGCCTCTACGCCCTGGCCTGGATGGCAGTCGGCTTCTGGGCGCTGCTGGCCATGTGGGCGTCGGCCAGCGGGGGTGGCCGGGTGCGGGCCCGGACGGCCGGAGCCTCGCTGGCGGCGACTGCGCTGCCGGCGCTGGCCGCCTTGCTCGTCCTCCCGGCGCCGGCCGTCGGGGGGCAGTTCGACTTCCCCATCGCCCCGGGCGGCGGCGGAGCTCTGGCGATTCCCTTCGGACTTGCCGGCGACGCCGGAGCGGCCTCGGAGCCGGCGCGGCCGGGCAGTACCGCCGGGCGAAGCCGGGTAGGGGGGTTCACCGGCTTCGCCACCCGGCTCGACACCGCCCTGCGCGGCACGCTCGGCAGCACGGAGGTGATGCGGGTCCGGGCCCAGTTCCCCTCGTACTGGGTCGGAGAGACCTTCGACCGCTGGGGCGGCGAGAGCTGGGCAGCCAGCATCACCACTCCCACCAAGCTCGCCGGCGGATCGCCGTTCATCGTCCCGTCCACCGCGGAGCAGGCCCGCTCGGGGGCGGCCGACCTGCAGACCTTCTACATGGTGTCCTCCACGCCCAACCTCGTGCTCCACGCCGAGGACGCCCAGAAGGTGTGGTTCCCGACCCACGACATCTTCCTGCGCGACGACGGCACGATCGTCTCGCCGATCGGCCTCGGCGCCGGCGCCATCTACACGGTGCGCTCGGTCATCTCCACGCCCAGCCCGAACGAGCTGCGGGCCGCCGGTACCGGGTCGCCCACTGCGGGGCTCGACACCAAGCTGGCCCGGCGCTACCTGGAACTCCCGTATGCGTACCCCAGAGCAGCGGCGCTGGCCGCCCAGGTGACGGCGGGGACGACCAACACCTACGACAAGGTGGAGGAGCTCGTCTCGTGGATCGGGCTGCACACCCGGTACTCGACCGACATCCCGCCCCTTCCGTCAGGCGCCGATACCGTCAACGAGTTCCTGTTCGGTGACCGGGTCGGCTTCTGCGAGCAGATCTCCACCGCCTTGGCCGTCATGCTGCGCACGCTCGGGATCCCTGCACGCGAGGCGGTCGGTTACGTCCCCGGCCCCTACAACCCGATCACCGACCTCTACGACGTCCAGGCCCGTGACGCGCACGCCTGGGTGCAGGTGTGGTTCCCCGGCGACGGCTGGCAGAGCTTCGACCCGACCGCTGTGGTGCCCCTGGCCAACCCGAGTCCCGGCGGCACCCTGCTGGGCCAGGCCGGCAACGTCCTGAGCACGACCCCGGTCATAGCCCTGGGCGCCGCCGCACTGGCGCTGTCGGCGGGCTGGCTCGTGGTGGACCTCCGCCGGCGGCGTCCGAAGACACCTGCGCTGGCGGCCGCGCGCCGCATGGAGCGCGTCGGCGCCCGCGCCGGGCGGCCCCGGCGGCCGGCAGAGACGTTGGCCGAGTACGCCGGGACCCTCGAGTGCCTCGAGCAGGCGCCGCCGGGGGCCTGGCGCCGGCTGGCCAGCACGGTCGAGGCGGCCGCGTACGGCGACCCGCGCACGGCGCACGCCGCCGAAGCGGCGCTGCGCGGTCAAACGGCCTGGGACCCCGAGCCCTCCGGCTCGAACTCGAGCGAGAGCGAGTTGATGCAGTAGCGCATGCCGGTCGGTGCGGGTCCGTCCGGGAAGACGTGGCCCAGATGTCCTCCACAGCGGGCACAAGTGATCTCGACGCGGCGCATGCCGAAGGTGCGGTCCTCGTGTTCGTCGACCACGCCGTCGGCGGCCGCCTTCGTGAAGCTCGGCCAGCCCGATCCCGAGTCGAACTTGTCGTCCGAGCGAAACAGCGCGGCTCCGCACGCCGCGCATCTGAACAGGCCAGGGTCGTGCACGTCGAGCAGGGCCCCGGTCCAAGCGGGTTCGGTGCCCTTCTCCCGCAGGACGTGGTAGCGATCCGCCGGCAGCTCGGCCTTCCACTCGTCTTCTGTCTTCGCGATCTCAGGGCTCATCTCGGTCCTCTCGTTGCTCTCGGATCTACCCGGGCGGCGAGGCAGCCTGCACCTCGGCTGTTCAAGAAATACAACCAGGCGCGGGCACGGGCTGTTCCGCGGGTTCTGCCAGGATCGACAGAGGTCCGATGAAGGCCCTTTGGTAGCGTCGTCGCGCCGACCTGCCCCGGCCGGGGGCCCGGTCGTCGAAAGAGCCATGGACCTGCGCGACAGCCCCGAGGACGCCACCTTCCGGGCGGAGGCGCGCTCGTGGCTCGAGGCCAACCTCACCGGCCAGTTCGCCCTTGCGCGCGGCCTCGGGTACGCGGGCTCCCAGCACGAGGGCCGTGACGTCCGCATGGCATGGGAGCGTCACCTCGGCGAGGCGGGATGGACCTGCGTCGGATGGCCGGCCAGCTCGGGCGGCCGCGGCGCCACGATGTCGCAGCAGGTGATCTGGAACGAGGAGTACGTGCGGGCCGGCGGTCCCGCGCGAGTGGGCGTCATGGGGGAAGGGCTGCTCGGGCCCACCCTGATCGCCTACGGGACCGAAGAGCAAAAGCGCCGGTTCCTCGACCCGATCCGCCTCGGGACAGAGTTCTGGTGCCAGGGCTATTCCGAGCCGGGTGCAGGCTCGGATCTTGCCGGGCTCCAGACGAGAGCGGTGCTCGACGGCGACGAATGGGTGGTGAGCGGCCAGAAGGTCTGGACCTCCTACGCGCAATGGTCGCAGTGGTGCTTCGTGCTGTGCCGCACGGACCCGGATTCCACCCGCCACCACGGCCTGTCGTACCTGCTCGTGCCCATGGACCAAGAGGGCATAGAGGTGCGCCCGATTCGCCAGATCATGGGCACCTCCGAGTTCAACGAGGTCTTCTTCGACGGAGCGCGCACCTCGGCAGACATGGTGGTGGGAGAGGTCGACGACGGCTGGCGAGTGGCGCTCGCGACCTTGGCGTTCGAGCGGGGCGCGGGCCTGCTCGGCGACATCCTCCAGTTCAACCGGCAGCTCGACGAGGTGATCGAGACCGCGCAGAAGAACGGGAGGGTGCACGATCCGGTCATCAGGCAACGCCTCGCCGACGCATGGGGCCGGCTCTACGTGCTCCGCCTGAACGTCCTTCGATCGCTCACCGGCATCGAAGGCCCCGTGGCGTCCCCGCAATCCTCGATCGCAAAGCTGTTCTGGGCCAACTGGCACCGCGGCCTCGGAGAGCTGGCTCTCGACGTGGAGGGAACCGAGGCGACCGTCGCCGGCGTGCACGTTCGTAGTGCGCCGGGGCATCCAGGAGCCGAGCCCGTGGCGGACGGAGCCGATGCATACGAGCCGTACCTGCTCACCGAGGCCCAGCGCATCTTCCTGTTCTCGCGTGCAGAGACCATCTACGGAGGCTCCAACGAGATCCAGCGCAACATAATCGGCGAAAGGGTCCTCGGGCTCCCTCCCGAGCCGAAGGCGCCCTCCCGGTGATGCCCGACGCACCGAAAGCCCCCGCCCCGCACGCACTCCTCGAGGGGAAGGTGGTGGTCGTCACCGCAGCGGCCGGCACGGGCATCGGCTTCGCAACGGCGCGCAGGTGCGCCGAGGAGGGTGCAACGGTCGTCGTCTCAGACGCCCACGAGCGCCGCCTTGCCGAAGCGGCGGACGCGCTGGCGGAGTTGTCGGGGACCCGGCCTCTCGCAATACCGTGCAACGTGTCCGTCGAGGAGCAGGTCGCGAACCTCTACGGATCGGCGGTGGCGGAGCACGGACGCATCGACGTCGCGGTCAACAACGCGGGCCTCGGTGGCAACACCCCCATAGTCGAGATGACCGACGAGCAATGGTCGGCGGTGCTGGACGTCACCCTCACCGGCACGTTCAGGTGCACCCGGACGGTGCTGCGCCACTTCTACGAGCGTGGCTCGGGCGTGGTGGTGAACAACGCCTCCGTCCTCGGATGGCGTGCCCAGGCCAACCAGGCCCACTACGCGGCGGCGAAGGCGGGGGTGATGGCCCTCACGCGGTGCGCGGCGGCCGAGGCCGCGCCCCACGGGGTACGCGTGAACGCCGTGTCGCCGAGCCTCGCGGTCCACCCGTTCCTCAACCGGGTCTTCCCCGACGAGGAGCTCGAGCGACTGAGGCAGCAGGAGCTCTTCGGGCGCTCGGCGGAGGTCTGGGAGGTGGCGAACGTCGTGGTGTTCCTGGCCAGCGACTATTCCTCGTACATGAGCGGCGAGATCGTCTCCGTCTCGAGCCAGCACCCGTGACCCATCGGGTGCGATCTGTGGGTGACTGCCGGGTGCCACCTCGTGAGTGACAGCGAGGATCCTCGGGCCGACCTGTCCGTGGGCACGGTGCCCCAGCTAGTCGCGGACGCGGCGCGCGCCTTCGGCGACGACGAAGCGATCGTGGACTCGAGCAACGGCACGACGGTCTTGCGCATGTCCTTCGTCGACCTCGAGTCACACGCGCTCGAGGTGACGCGCGCGACGGTCGCCGCTGGGATCCACCCGGGCGACCGGGTGGCCATATGGGCACCCAATTGCGCCGAGTGGGTGGTCACCGCCCTCGGGCTGCTCGGCGCCGGCGCGGTGCTCGTGCCGCTCAACACCCGCTTCAAGGGTCCCGAAGCCGCCTATGTGCTGCGCGCGTCGGGGACCCGGGCGCTCTTCACCGTGCGCGGGTTCCTCGGGATCGACTACCCGGCGTTGCTCGAGTGGGAGGAGCTGCCCGCTCTCGAGCGCATGGTCCTGCTGCGCGACTGCGCCGG
>DATKIB010000026.1:0-5176 GCA_035509915.1 Acidimicrobiales bacterium
GACGTCCAGGCTTTCCATCCCGACGTGGTCGCCCTCGAGGAGGGACAGCTCGAGACGCGGGGCCACCTCGTCGACGGATCGTGGGCATACCTGGGGCAGTCCGTCCTCGACAGGATGGAGCTGCGGGCGCTGGAGCAAGCTGTGTCGGTGCTCGGCTCGACCGGGGCCACGGTCGAGCTCCTCACCGCGCCGTACTACCACCAGCCGTCGGCGCAGCCCGACGGCCGGCCCTGGCCCGAAGACGCCCCCGCGCTCGTGGACACCTTCGACCGGTTGCTGGCCGACGTTGCAGCGAAGGATCCGGGCCGCGTCGTGGTCGAGCCGCTCGGCGCGAGGCTGGACCCGGGCGGGAAGTACGCCTCTCAGATCGGTGGTCAGGCGATGCGGCTCGACGGGATCCACCTCACCGTGGCGGCAGGCCGTTACGTGCAGCCCTGGCTTCTTCCGAAGGTGGTGGCGCTCGGCATGAGCGAGCGGGCGCGGGCGGAAGCGGAGTCGCAGAACGCCACGACCGCCACGACGGCGCGCTGAATGTGAGAGCCGACAGGCGTGCGCGCGGGCGATTGGCGAGTCGAGAGATCCGCCAGTTGTTCGACACCTGGCGGATGATCGACTTTGTCTGGTCGCCCTCTCCGCGCAGGTTCTCGTACTCCGCAGACGCGGATCTCAGGGGGCGGGGGGTCCGGGCGATATGACGATGTCGGCGTGCGCGGTGTGGCCCACGTACCCGGGCATCCTCGTTGCTGCAACGGACGGGGGATAGAGGACCACCTGTAGCTGCTCGCGACCGTTCGACAGGTAACGCGGGCCGACCTGGGTCTTCCAGAAGGGGCTCACGCGTGGATGGAAGCCGCTCGCCTGGAGCTCGTCGAAGAGGCCGAAGAAGGTGAACAGCCCGTAAGCGTCGGTCCCAGCGTCGCCGAGGAAGATGTCCTCGGAGCTGTGGTGGAGCCGGGGAGCCACCAGGTGCCAGGCCAGCGCGACCGTCGGGTCCGAGGCCCTGGTCAGCGCGGGGAGCTGTGCCGTCTGCACGGTCAGCGCGACCCCGAAGACCGAGGCGATCACCGCCGGGACGATCGTCCTCGCACCGAGCCGGCGGGCGCGCGCGGCGGCACCGCCGGCCTGCGGCCGGGGGACGGAGGCCTCCGGTGGGGTCTCGCGTCCGGCCTTGGGCGCGGTCGCCTCGAGCGCCGCCGATCCGAGCCCGATCAACGCGAGCACCGGCATCCCGATCTCCCAGACCACCAGGTAGCCGTAGACCGGTCCGACGATCCTCGTGACCGAGAGCACGCAGACGGCGAGCTCCAGGAGGCTCAGCGCGCCGAGCGCTGCGGCGAAGCTGCTGCGGTGCCGCCAACCGGTCACGAACGCCAGCACCCCGACCACGAGGACGCCCGCGAGCACGAGCAACGCGTCGGTGTGCGGAGCGCCGAGCACCCACGACATCTCCTGGGCAAGGCCGAAGACGAGGGCGCCGTCCACGGCCAGGATCGACCACAGCCCGGTCCCGAGCGTCAGGTGGGGACGGCTCTCGGTGAAGAACCGCCATATCAGCGTGAGGTTGCCCGGGTGCCCCGTGAGCTGCTGCGAGAGCGTGGGTACCCACACGAGCAAGAGGACGCAGATCCCGAGCGACGCCACCGCGATCTTGCGGTGGCGACCTCGCTGGGTCAACTGCGGTGCGCTCCGATCTGGCCGGCGGGACAAGACCGCCCGCACCGCCATGCCAATCAGCGCGGCCGCCAGACCCGCGGCCACCACCGGCAGGGTGGCGAAGTTGGTCTGGACGCAGAAGGAGCCCACCAGAGTCGCGCCGAGGAGCGAGAGGGACGACCCGGCGACGCTCGCAGCGCAGAGGGCGGCGAACAGCAAGAGAGGCAGGATCACCACGTCGGGGTTCCAAGGGCTCACGAGCGCCCCTAGCGGCGACTCGGAGAAGGTCGTGGCGCCGGGGGCGGTCGAGACGAGGACCAGGCACGTGAGGCCCAGGCATCCGGCGCACCAGAGGGCCGAACGTTCGCCGCAGCGTCTTCGCACCACCCAGACCGTCGTCAGCGCCGCTGCCGCGTCGATCAGCGTGGCTCCGAGGAATTCCGCCTTGGCGCCGCTGCCGATCAGCCGCGCGGGGATCGACAACAGGTAGAAGTAGACGGGCCCGGGGTGGTTCCAGCCGAAACGGTCAAACGGGCCGAGCTGCTGGTGGAAGCCGAGCGCGTCGCGCACGTGGAGGTCCACCAGTGCAAGGTCGTCGGACAGGAAGACGTGGCCGGAGGTCGCCGCTATGCGGACCGCGGCAACGAGGAACGGGACGACGAGCGACGCGACCGCCAATGCGGTCCAGGGCGAAGGCACACGCGACCGCAGCGAGGGCCCGCGCGCGTCTCCGGTGGACCCGGGTACCGTCGACGAACGGTAATTCATCGGGCCGGACCGAGGACGCAGAGCGCGACGGTGACGGGCGAGGCGTTCGCTTCGCGGGCGCAAGCCGTGAGCGTGTCGGGGCCTACGACGGCTGGTGGGTCGGTGCCCAGCCCCGACCACGTCCAAGAGCCGTCCTCTAGCACCGGCGCTCTGCCCATCACGGCGGTCATGAAACCGGTCACGTACTGGACCGAGCGTGCCTCCGGCGTCACCACGACGACACCGACGCGCCATCGCTCGAGTGCTTCGCGCACAGTCACCACGTCGGCCTCAGACGTCGGCAGGGGTCTCGTCGCGATGGCGTCGACACCGGGAGAGAGCCTGTCGAGCAGGCCTGCCGCTCCTGCAGGCGGCACCACGAACTGCGAGCGCCCTCCGGCCCCTGGGACGACGGCGAACCCTCCGGCCAGCCTGACCGGGAAACCGGTCTCGGCCTGCCATCCCATCGCCTCCTGGTCCCCGAACGGGACGGTGAGGACGACGGTCGAAGGATCGAGTCGCGGCGCCGCGCGCTCGAACCACGCCGGCACCGGTGTGGAGCGAACCACGAAGGGAACGCTGGCGGTGAGCGCCACCGGCACGAGCACCGCGCTGCCTGCGGCGCCCAGGGCTATCCAGATCGCTAGCGGCGGGGCGAACCTGCGGAGAAGCCGCTCCCAGCCGGCGAGCGACACCACGAGCAAGAGCGCGGCCGAGAAGGTGACGACAGCCGCGAAGCGGAGGGGCTCGATCTGCGAGAGGAGTGGCAAGTGCGACAAGGGGCGCCAGGGGAGCCACGACGGATGCGATACCCGCGCCGGGGGGTCGAACTCGGTACCCATCGTCGTGCCGAGCGAGAAGAGCCAGGCAGCGGTCCCACCCAGCGCGAGCACCCACGCCAACCCGGTGCGCCACCACACAAAAGCGGACATTCCGAGCAGCACGAGCAGCGGGATACCGAGGAAGATCAAGCTGGGGAAGTCGTTGGGGCCGAAGTTGGGCCCTGCGCCTCCGAAGTAGCCGCTGATCTTGTCGAAGAACGACGCCGCGTGGACGGCGTGGCCCGCGTCCACGATGGCCGATGCGGTGGCCCCCATGCTCGGCGAACCGGGCCAAGGAGGCCCGACGATGTGGCGCGGGCCCTCCAGGAGGAACCACATCGGATAGGCGAGCAATGCGGCCGTCACCCCCGACGCAGTCGCCAGGCCGACGAAGATCGGACGCCGTCGCTCCCACGCCCGACGCGGTGCGATGGCCACGGCGACCACGACGGCAAGCGCGCCCGTCACCGCGCAGATGGCGAGGAACTCGGTGCTGGTGAAGAACTGCACCACCACGAGCAGCCCGAGGAGCAGGCCGACGCGCCACGGCCGATGCTTCGATGTGACGGCGAGGTCGTAGACGAGGACGAGCGCGAGCGGGGCGAAGAAGAGGAGGACGAAATCGAGATGGCCGATCGGGTCGTTCCACAACACGAAAGGTGACAGACCGTAGAGCAGCGACCCGAGCAGCTGACCCGGTAGGAAGCCCGACACCTTCCTCGAGGCGAGGAAGAAGGCCCAGCCCGAGACTGCGGGACCGAGTACCGCTCCGACGTTGAACGATGCGATCGGCCCGAAGAGCGAGGTCACCGGGGCGAGGAGAAGGGAGGGGAATATCCATGAGGTGTTTGCGAGCATGTTCGCCCCGCCCCGCCCGGCGAATATCGCGTTGGTGAGAAAGGGATCGTGCCCGTGCGAGAGCGCGTAAGGCGTCCAAGACAAGAACCACAGCTCTTGGCTCGCGTCCCCGCATTGGCACGTGATGGTCCCCGCGGGGTGCCCTGTCACCCACACCTTCCACCACAGGACGAGCCCGGCCAGCAACACGAGGGCGCCGAACACACAAACGTGAAGCAGCACGGCGCCGCGACGTGAGCCGGCGCTGGGGTAATTCTCCACGTCGTAATCTCCCACGCGGGATACTCTGCATGCCGTGCCTGCGTCGACAGCGACCGCCGTTACGGCGCAGGTCTCCGGTCCCGGGCGCGGCGACCGGGCCGGCGGTGGATTCCGGCTCGGCAACAGGCCGCCCCTCACGGGCATACGCGCCTTCGGTGTTGCATCGGTGCTCGTCTACCACTCGAACCTGAAGACGTTCCCCGGTGCATGGCAGTCGCTCGGGATGTTCTTCACCTTGAGCGGCTTCCTCATCACCGCCATGCTGCTCGGTGAGGGGGAACGGACCAACAGGATCAGCCTGAGGCGCTTCTACACGCGGCGTGCGTTCCGACTGCTGCCCCCTCTGGTACTCACATCGGTGCTGCTGGCGATATACGCCGCCTTCCACCCGGTGGCGCAGGCGGGCGAACGCATCTGGGGCGACATCGCCGCTGCGCTCTTCTACTTCGCCGACTACCGCTCGGCGCTCGGGCACGAGCCCTTCTTCGGGTACCTCGCGCAGGCGTGGTCCTTGTCCGTCGAGGAGCAGTTCTACGTCATATGGGCGTTGCTGATGCTCGTGGCCATGAGGACGAGCCGGCGTCGCTTCGCGGGCGCGATGGCCGTGATCGGCATCATGGCGTGCGCGGCTGACCGCTTGTGGATCGTCCAGAGCGCCCCCCACTACGACCACGCGATCTTTGCTCGCGTGTACTACGCGTTCGACACACGCGCCGATGCCCTGTTTCTCGGATGCCTTCTGGGAGTCGTCGCCACCGCGGGTCACCTCGAAGGGTGGAACGCTGTGGCCCGGCGCGTGCTCTCGGTGCTGGCGGCGGGCGCCGCCGCCTTCGTGG
>DATKIB010000027.1:0-30219 GCA_035509915.1 Acidimicrobiales bacterium
CTTCGGAGCAGAGATCTGGGCGATAAACACTTCGGGGAGCACCGACGAGCCGGTGTCGTTCGTCGGCACGATGTCAGACCTCGACCGTGTCTTCGCCGGCTCGGACGTGCTCGTGTTGAGCGTGCCGCTCAAGCGCTCGACGCACGGGCTGATATCTGCGCATGAGCTCTCGCTCATGAAGCCGACCGCGATCCTCGTGAATGTGGCGCGAGGGGAGATTGTCGACCAACGCGCCCTCTACGAGCACCTGAAGGCCAACCCGGAGTGCTGGGCGGCCATAGACACCTGGTGGGACGAGCCGGCTGTCAGGCGAGCCTTCCGCACCGACTACCCGTTTCTCGAGCTGCCGAACGTAATCGGCTCGCCGCACAACTCACCCCTGGTGGCGAGCGGCATCACGCATGCCGTCCAATGCGCAGCGCAGAACGTGAGGCGCTACCTCGACGGGGCCGAGCCGGCGGGGATAGTCCGCCGGGAGGAGTACGTGGAAGAGGGCTGAAAGGCAACGCCGACCGGGCGTCGGGTTGCGGCCGGCGGCGGGCTTCTGCAGGCGCGTTAGCGTTTCGGCGTGCCCTCCCCGACGGCAAGCCCGGCTTCCGCCGTCGCGCGCATCGAGTCGGCGCCTGTGGCCGGCGAGGCGCTCGTGATCACCGGCGTGTCCAAGGCCTTCTCGACACGCGACGGGCATGTGCAGGCGCTACGCGAGGTGGACCTCCGGGTGGAGCGCGGCCAGTTCGTCACCCTCATAGGGCCGACCGGCTGCGGGAAGTCGACGCTGCTGAGGATCGTCGCCGGCCTCGTCGAGGCCGACACCGGCTCGGTATCGGTCTTCGGCGAGCCCCCCCAGGCCGCCAGCTCGGCGAAGCACGTGGGCTTCGTGCCACAGTCGCCGGCGTTGCTCCCCTGGCGGACCGTGCTCGACAACGTGCGCCTGCCGTTCCAGGTCAACCGCAAGGCCAACCACGACGGCGGCCGCCGCCACCGCGATCCCGAGGAGGTGCTCAGGTCCTTCGGGCTCGGCGAGGCGCTACGTCGCAGGCCGGGCGAGCTGTCGGGAGGCATGCAGCAGCGCGTCGCCATAGCGCGTGCGTTGGTGTTCGATCCGTCAGTGCTCCTCATGGACGAGCCGTTCTCGGCGCTCGACGAGCTCACGCGTGAGAGGCAGCGACACGGATTGCTCGAGATGTGGCAGGCAGACCGCAAGACCGTGGTGTTCGTGACCCACTCGGTGTCAGAGGCCGTAGCGCTCTCGGACGTCGTGGTCGTCATGTCGGCCCAGCCCGGAAGGGTGAGCGCGATCGTGCCGGTCGGGCTGCCGCGCCCGCGTGGCGAGAAGCTCGAGACGACCGGCGCCTTCCACGAGGTCGAGGACCGTGTGAGGACAGAGCTGCGCGGGGCATTCCACGTGGATCATGTCTGAGGGCGCTACGCGCTCGGCGTCTGAGGGCGCTACGCGCTTGGCGTCTGAGGGCGCTACGCGCTTGACCGAGTGGGCGTCGCCGCGGGTCTGGCTCCCGCCGCTAATGGCCTTCGGGCTCCTCGCCTGCGGATGGCAGCTCTACGCGACCCACAACCCCCACGTCCTGCCGACCCTCTCCCAGTTAGTCGCCCAGGTCGGTGACCACCCGGGCCTGTTCTGGCAGAACCTGCTCGTGACCCTGCAAGAAGCGGTGGTCGGCGCCGCGTGCGGGATGCTCGCCGCCTTCGTGCTGGCGATCGTCATGTGCCAAGTGCGCCTCGTGGAACGGGCGCTCATGCCCCTCGCCGTGATGCTCAACGTGACCCCGATCATCGCCATCGCTCCGGGCTTGGTGGTGGCGTTCGGTTTCGGGATGACGCCCAAGTACATAGTGACGGCGGTCATCGTCTTCTTCCCGTTCCTCATCAACTCGCTGATCGGGCTTCGATCGGCGGACCCTCAGGCACACGACGTGCTTCGGACCTTGCACGCCTCGCGCACCGAGATCCTGCTTCGGCTGCGCCTGCCGGGGAGCCTCCCGTGGCTCTTTGCGGCAGCACGCATTTGCATGCCGCTGTCGCTGATCGGCGCGGTGGTGGCCGAGTTCACTGCGCCCGGGAAGGCGAGCGGCCTCGGCTCGCTCATCCAGACCGCGGCGTCGCTGTCGGACCTGAAGACCGTCTACGCGTCGGTGGTGGTGCTCGCTTTCGTCGGGATCGCCCTCACCTTGGTGGTGGTGGTCCTCCAGCACCGGGTGCTCGCCTGGCAGAGGCTGGGCACGAACCTGCGATGAGAGCGACGACCAAGTTCTTCGCCCTTGCGGCGACCCTGCTCACGGCCGCGTCCCTCCTCGTGGCCGGCGGCGGCTCGCCCAGCGCCTATGCGGCCGGCTCGTTGCTTCCCGCCGCGCAGTGCACGACGAACCGTGCTGCGGGGACGATGACGTACGCCTCTCCGTTCGGCTTCGACGCCTCGGCGGGGATCCTCGACGTCTTCGCCGCGCAGCGCCTCGGATACTTCTCCGACATGTGCCTCGAGGTCGACATCGTGACGAGCTCCACGACCCCGTACGAGCTCGTGTCCGCCGGCACGGCGACGGTCTCGAACATCGGGAGCGCCGCAGACGACCTCGCCCAAGTGGCGAGCGGGGCCGACATCGAGGCCGTCGCCACCTACGGGGATACATCGGACTACGCGCTCCTCACGCAGCCCAGCATCACCAAGCTGCGACAGCTCGAGGGCAAGACCTTCGCCTACCACTCCACGGTGCCGGTGGCGATCACCGAGATGTTCCAAGCGGCGGGGGTGGCAGTCTCGAAGCTACGGGCGATCGACACCCAGGACTACGACCCCGACCAGCTCATCCAGGGCCATGAAAGTGCCCTGCAGGCCTACCAGTCCAACGAGCCGCTCACTCTGCGGGCCCAGGGTGCGAAGTTCCACGAGTTCACCCCCAGCCAGTTCGGGATCCGCGGCACCTTCAACGTGCAGGTCTTCAACAAGCCGTTCCTGGAGCAGCACCCCAAGGCGGTCGCCGACTTCATGCGCGCCGAGCTGCACGCCTTCTACTACTGCTCCTCCCACCAGTCGAGCTGCATAAGTATCGAGCAGGGTTACGCAAATGCGGCAGGTTCCGAGTACGAGGTCTCGCACGAGAAGGCGGTGTGGAAGCTCGAGTCCGCACTGGCGTTGCACCACACACTCGCAGGCGTTGGGGTCGGTGTGGAGTCCCGCACCGAGTGGCAACCCGAGGCGACCGCCATTCGCCACTACGGGCTCGTGCGGCTCGTGCCTTCGCTCCTCGAGTGGGAGAACACGACGATCGTCGCGTCGCTATACCGAGGAACGACCCTCGTCTGGCCGTAGAAGCTGTTCGGGTACCGTCCCAGGATCGGCAAGAATGAGCGGCTATGGGCAACCCGTTCGCCGAGGAGACGGCCGTGGCGCGCGTCGGCGCGGGTAGGTACGAGGCGACCGTCGCAGAGGCGTGGAACCTGCGACCCCTGCCCCAGGGCGGCATCGTCACGGCTCTGGCGCTTCGTGCCATGGCGGAGGAGCTGGGCCATCCCGAAGAGCGCCTCCGGACGATGCACACGACCTTCGTGGCTCAGGTGGCGCACGGACCGGTGCAGATCGAGGTGGAGCTTCTGCGCGAGGGACGTTCCATGTCGCACCTGCGTGCGGAGGTCGCCAACACCGGATCGCCGAGAGGGCACGTGACAAGCGCGGTGTTCGGCTCGAGACGTGAGGGGTTCGAGTTCACCGACCTCGAGCCGCCGACCGTCCCGCCACCAGCCGATTGCCCGTCGTTTCGTGATCCGCCGCCTCCTGAGGCGAGCGCGTTCGTGCCAATGGCCTTCTGGACCGAGCGCGTCGAGGGGCGCTCCGCCCTCGGCCACGCGCCCTGGGAGGACTACATCCCAGACAGGGCGGAGCAGGCGATGTGGTACCGCTTCGACGAGCCCCCGTTCCTCGACGACGGGACGATCGACCCGCTCGCTCTCGTCGTGCTCGTCGACACCATGCCCGGCGCCGTCGGCCAGAAGATCGGCCCCCGCGACCGGCAGTGGTTCGCCCCGAGCATCGACCTGACCGTCCACTTGCTCGACGCGTGCCGGAGCCCCTGGGTGCTCGCGTACAACACTGCGCGCTATGCCGGCGACGGGTACGCCTCGGCCGAGATGTCCCTGTGGGACTGCGGATCCGAGGGTCTCGACGAGCCCAGGCTCGTCACCTACGGGACGCAGCTGTTCTTCTTCAGCTTCGCCGCCTGACGCTCGAGCTCGTCCAGATGCGCTCCGCCTACCTCGTGCTCTCCAACGAGAGGATTCGAAAGTGAGCCGACGGGTCCGGAGGCTGTTCGTGATCGTGTCAGTGGCCTTGATGGGCTGTCTGGGAGGTTGTGGAGGAGGTCGTGGCAGTGGCACGGCCACGTCCAGCGGCTCTCGCGCCCCCGAAGGACCCCGACCGTCTGCTATCTACCCAGCGCCCGCAGGTCTCCTGGCTGAGGCGCAACCGCAACCGAACGGGATGATGTGGCTGCTGTCGGGCAACCAGTCGGTCCGAACCCTCGGAGAGCTGAACCTGGCGGCCGGCCACCTGGGGGCGAAATTGCCGGAGAGCGCCGACGCTGTCGCGATCGCACAGGCGAGCACCGGAGCCTTCGCCGTCGGGACTGCCACCACGGAAGCGGGCGCGGTCGAAGTGCGCAGTTCGACCGGCGCCCTCGCCGGGACGGTGGCGGTCGGGGCGCCGGTGCGTGAGGTCACATTCGGGTCGGACGGAGTAACCGTGTACGCGCTCGACGGAACCGCAACCTCGACCAGCGTCACCGTCGTCGACAGCCAGACGAGGACGATCGAGGACACGCTGCCGGTGGCGCTGGACACCAACTTCGTTGTGGCATCTCCGGACGGGCAGGACCTGTGGGCGTCCGAGCGAGATGGCACGATCGACGAGTTGTCGATCCAGCTCCGGCGTGTTGTCGTCAGCTTCTCTGTCGGTCAATCGGCCTCGAGCCTCGCCATCAGCCCTGAAGGCACCACTCTGTACGTCTTGAAGGGCTTTGGCTCAATCGACAACGTGTCCGTCGTCGCGCAGGCGGCGGAGCGGGTGCGAAGTGTGCTGCCCGCACCTGCAAACTGTGTCGGAATCGTGCTCTCGCCCGACGGCCGCACCCTCTACGACGCCGTGGGCACCCCGAGCGTCGGCAACGTTCAGGCGTTCTCGCTCGCAGGCTAGCCGCCGCTGCGCGACCACTCCTCGAGATACTTACTCAGCCGACGCCGGCTGATCGCCCGGCGCGACGTAACGCGCGGACACGAGTTTGTGGGGTTGCATCTCGAGTATCCACGCGCATCCCTTCAACCCCGGCGGACGATGCTCGAGCTCGACGCCATCGCGCCTAGAGAGCTCGACGAGCACGCTGCCCATCACCTCGCCGTGGGTGCACACCACGACCCCGCCTTCGCTTTGGGTGTCGCTCACCTCGAGCACCAGTGCTAGCGCCTTCAGAGGTACGTCGGGCAGCAGGGCGCGTGAAGGTTCGATGTCGAGGTGCATGCGCTGAGCGAGAGGCTCCATCGTCTGAATGCACCTGACGTGGGAGCTGGAGATGATCCGCGTCGGCTTCAGGGTTGCGAGCGCGACGGCGAGGGCCTCGGCTTGTCGTTTTCCCCTCGGGCTCAGGGGACGCAGCTCGTCGGCGCGACTCCACCGGTCCTTTCGTCCTGCGTAACCATGACGTACCAGGACGACCCGCATGACACAAAGCTTGTCGCAAACGGGTCGTCATGCGTGGATGTTCACGGCAATTGGTCACAATGCCATTGGTTTCGTTCACATTGCGTTGTCCTGAGGTCGCCCGACCGCAGCGCCGCTACGACCCGCAGCGGGCGCCTCCACAGGCTCCGATCCGTGGCCTCCCGGTCGCGTGGCGAGGATCGGTCCATGTCCTCGGGTCCCTCGGAGTCGGACCCCCCAGCCTGGCCCTATCCCCCTGGGGGAGTAGTCTGCGCGCACCACAGACATGCCCGGCTGCGGATGCCAGCCGGCGAAGGGCGGAGGTCGTTTCGTGACCGGAACCGATCTGATCGAGAGGCCCAGGGCTCCCGTCGTGGCACCGTGGCTGTTGGTCGAGCTGCCCCCTTTGTCGGGTCGATCGGGCGAGGGCTTGCCGCCCCGGGCGGGGACCTCAGGCCTCGGGCCCGCCCACGTCCCCGACGAGAGCCCGCGTGCTGCCTCTGCGAGCCGCGACACAGGGTCGGACGCCCTGCGCCTCGACCAGGCCGACGTCCTCGTGGTCGAGGACGACGAAGGCCTGCGTACCTCCATGGCAAAGCTACTGCGCAGCTACGGCTTCAGCGTGGTCGAGGCTTTCGACGGGCAGTCCGCCCTCGACGTGCTGGCGGCGACGTCGGTGGCGATCATGCTGGTCGACCTCCACATGTCACCGCGCGACGGGATCTGGCTCCTCGAGCGACTCGAGCACCCGCCGGTGGTCTTCGTGCTCTCGGCGTTCGCCCTCTACGACGAGGTGCAGGTGCGGTCGCAGTTCTCGGAGCTGGTCTCGGGTTTCCTCCGCAAGCCCGTCCCGCCCGCAGCGCTCATCGAGGTGGTGCACAGGGCCCTGGACCAGCCCTCGGGCCACTGAGCCGTTCCTCGGACCCCCGAGGCGCGGCACACGAGATGTCGCGGGAGACGCCGGACGGAGGGCAGACGCCGGAGAGAGGACCGAGTCGGCCAGATCCCTCCTTCAGCCGCGCTGGCGACGACGATCTCAGGCTGCTCATCGAGTCCACGGTCGAGTATGCGTTCATAGCGCTCGACCGCGACGGGAACATCACGGGCTGGAACGCAGGGGCGGAGCGGTTGAAGGGATATCGCGCCAAAGAGGTCCTCGGACGCCACTTCTCGATGTTCTACCCGCCCGAGGTGCCGAGGAACGTGATAGACGACAAGCTCGGTACTGCGATCGCCGAGGGTTCTTACACCGAGGAGGGCTGGCGAGTCCGCAAGGACGGGTCGCGGTTCTGGGCGCACGTGACGATCACGCCTCTGCGGAATCGAGGCGGCGAGCTACGCGGGTTCGGGAAGGTCACACGTGACCTCACCGAACGCAAGCAGGCCGAGGACGAGATACGTGCCGCCTTGGAGAGGGAGAAGCAGGCTCAGGCCCAGCTGGTCGCCAAGGAGCGCCTGTCGGCGGTGGGCGAGTGGGCGTCGTTGGTGTCGCACGAGCTGCGAAACCAGCTCGCACTGCTCTCGAACATCTTCTTCCTTGTGCGCCACGAGCTGGAGCAACGAGACGGCGAAGAGGAGCTGCTCCAGGAGCTCACCGTCGCCGACCGTCAAATCGAACGCTCGGTGCGGATCGTGAGCGGGATACTCGAGTTTGCCAGGGCCGGTGCCGCGAACAAGGCGCCGTGCGACATAGACGCCATTGCCGACGAGATCCTTCGGACTGCGCACCTGCGAGGCAACATCGAGGTTGCAAGGGAGCAAGAGCCGGGCATGATGGTCATGGCGGACGCCAACCAGATCAGCCAGGTGCTTCTCAACCTGATCGTGAATGCTGCCGACGCGATGCCAGACGGCGGCAAGCTCACGGTGGCGACCAAGTACGACTCGGGCTCGGCGCTGATCATCGTGGCCGACACGGGATTAGGTATCTCGCAGGCCACTCTTCCAGAGGTTTTCCGGCCATTCTTCACGACCCGGTCGACCGGTACCGGCCTGGGTCTCGCGGTCGTCAAGCAGATCGTCGAGGCCCACGACGGGGGCGTCACGGTGGACAGCGTCGAA
The DNA here is from genome assembly GCA_035509915.1 of Acidimicrobiales bacterium. Classification (GTDB taxonomy): domain Bacteria; phylum Actinomycetota; class Acidimicrobiia; order Acidimicrobiales; family UBA8190; genus Bog-564. The sequence continues at coordinate 7,763 of DATKIB010000027.1, forward strand.
GGGGCGGGAACCACCTTCACGGTGAGGCTTCCCAGAGCCACCATCTCCGAGCCCTCGTAGACGGGCCGGCCCTTCCACCAGGCCCGGAGGGCGACGAGCCTTGATCATCTGTTGTGTTTCTGTGGATCACCCCGTGGCCTGGATCCCATAACTTCCGATACGAGACCAGGGGGGTGGGGGAAGGACAGGCCGGGGGTCGCCGCTAAGCCGGCGCCCCCCGGCCTGTCCCATTCACTGGTCCAAAACTGACATGTACATGTCGGTATCAAGACAACTGTACATTTAGGCACATGGACTTGGACACGAGCATCACGGAGCTCCGAGCCAACCTCAGCCAGTGGCTTCAACGGGTTCGTGTTGGCGACGAGGTAGTCGTCACAGACCGCGGTGTGCCCATCGCCCGAATTCAGGGCCTCGGCACGACCTCCATCTTGGAGCGACTGACTATAGAGGGGAAGATCTCTCCGCCGAGAGCGGCTCGACGTCTCAAAGCATCCGGAAGATCGCGGCCACGTTCGCGCCGGCCGTTGGAAGAAATCGTGAGCGAACAACGGCGTTGATCAGTGTCGGTCGCGTACTTCGACTCCAGTGCTTTGGTGAAGCTGTTGGTAGAGGAGGTCGGGACCGAGCTCGCCGCAGAGCTGTGGGACGGTTGCGACGCCGCAGTAGCCAGTCGACTTGCCTATCCGGAGGTGCGCGCAGCGCTGGCCGCGGCCAGCCGTGACCGTGACCTCGACGCCGCCGGCTTGCGAAGCGCCGAACTGGCCTGGGGCCGCTACTGGGCCGGCATACGGCCGGTGGAGTTGACCGCCGCGGTCGAGCAACATGCTGGGAGACTCGCCAGTCGTTACTCGCTTAGGGGTGCGGACGCCGTCCATCTCGCAAGCGCCCTCACCATCGGCGATCGTGATCTGGTGTTCGCAGTTTGGGACCGGCGTCTTCACGCCGGGGCGAAGGCAGCCGGTCTTCGCGTCGCCCCGGCCTCTCTCCGCACTTAGACCCTCGTCGGGCTCCTCGTGGCCGCTACCTGGCTCTCTTCTACCCGCCGAGCAGCACCGCCGCGAGTTGCCGGTACTCCTCGAGAGGGAACCCGGAGCCGCCGCCCACCACCTGGAGACACACGTGGTCCGCCCCTGCCTCGTAGTGCTCTCGGACGCGTGAGGCGATGGCCTCGGGATCACCCCAGGCCACGACCGCGTCCACCAGCCGGGCGCTACCAGCTCCAGCAACGTCGTCCTCGCCAAAGCCAAGCCGCCGGAGGTTGTCGGTGTAGTTCGGGAGCGTCAGGTACAGGGCGGTGAACGTTCGCGCGAGTGTTCGTGCCCTCTCGGGGTCCGTCTCGAGCACGACAGTCAACTCCGGGGCGAGCAGCGGCCCGTCGCCCATCACGCGCCGCGCGAAGGCGGTGTGCTCGACCGGCACGAAGTACGGGTGTGCTCCGACTGCGCGCTCGGCGGCGAGCTCGAGCATCCTCGAGCCGAGGGCGGCGAGGACGCGGCGCTCCTTTGGCACCGAGGGTGCGATGTCGTCGAGGGCGTCGAGGTACTCGACCATGGTGGAGTAGGGGCGCTTGTATTCCGGGATGACCGGACCGTGACTTGCTCCCAGCCCGAGGAGGAACCGCTCCGGGTGGAGCGCCTCGAGCGCGGTCACCGCTTCGGCGATGTCGGCGGGCGTGGCCTTCCAGATGTTGACGATGCCGCTGGCCACGGCGATACGTGAGGTGGAGGAGAGGATCCGACCGAAGCGCGACGACAGGCCCGCGTTGAATCCGCCGCTCGACCAGATGGTCCCGTAGCCGAGGGCCTCCATCTCCCGCGCGACGTCGAGGGAGGGGTCGGATTCGGCCGACCAGGAGCCACTCCACCAGACGCCGACCCTGCCGAGGTTCACCCGGTCGACGGTACCGGACAGCCGACGCTGAACGAGTCCTCTGCGATGGCGGGAGCGCACGTCATGCCGCGCCCTCCGGGACCTGTCACCAATTCCACGCCGGGCAGCACCTCTTGGCGCCAGTACACCGCCTCGACGGGGCTGTGCGGGCCGACCTCCGAGTAGACGCCGGCCCATCTTCGGAGCACCGAGGGGAGCGGCTTGCGCAGGATCGCCTCTGCGCGCTCGACCAGGTGCTCGTAGGCCGGCTCCTCGACGTCGAACCCGAAAGGCTCCTCGTACTCGTGGGTGTCGCCGATCGTGAGGCTTCCGTCTAGTCGCTGGACCAGCAGGAGCTGCGCACGGGAGGCTGCCGCTTCGGGAGATTGGGCCGCCAGCGCCGTCCTGCCGGGCAAGTCGAACGCCGGGTAGTAACGCATCGAGTCCCCGTCTGCGAGAGCCGTCGCGATCGTCCCGGGATAGGCGGCTGTCTCGAGCATCTGCAGCCGCACCCGCCTGAGGCTTCCTGGCGGCAGGTACGGACGGACGAGGCCGGCGTGGGCCGCCCCCGTACAGAGGAAGACCCGGTCGGCGGAGTGCCAATCTCCCGTGTCGTCGCGCACCGACCCTGAAGCGAGCTCCACGGCCGTGCGGCCCGGTAGCCACGTGTACCGCCCCCGGCCTCTTTGGCGGAGCAGCGCTTCACGCATGGCGCTCAGGACGAACCGCGGCTCCACGATCGCGTCCGCCTTGCAGTAGAGGGCACCCAGCACCGCCTCGGACAGCTCCGGGTTGGCCTCGCTCGCCTGAAGCGGGTCGAGCAGCTCCCACTGCCGCGACACCGCGTCGTCGCGAGCACACGCATCCTTCATGAGCTGGAGCTCGGCCTCCTCGAGAGCGACCGTGAGAGAGCCGGCCGGGCGAAGGCTCACGCCGGCGACGGAGCCCGCCATCTGCTCCCACAGGCGCCGTGCGCGCAAGGCCAGCTCGAGCTCAGCGCCGGGGGATCTTCCCCCCACCCATACGAGACCGAAGTTGCGCACGCTCGCCCCTCGAGGCGCGAGCTCTCGTTCCAAATGGACGACCTCGACTCCCTCGGAAAGGGCGAGATAGCAGTGCCACGTGCCGAGGATCCCACCCCCGACGACGACGATCCGAGATCGTTCGCCAGTGGGACGTGGCAGGCTCACGAGACCTCGAACCGTGGCCCGCTCGGCCGCCGGGCCCCCGACCCGGCCTTCACCGCCAGGCGTCGCGAGCCCACACGGGTCCGCGCCGGGGATCGAGGTAGCAGTTTGCGAGCGTGCGCTCGGCGTTGCGCATTCGCCACCGCAGGAGATCCTGGGTCATCTCTAGCTCCAGCTCGGCGTGGGTACCGCGCCCGGCCAGGTTCTCGCGCTGGTCCGGGTCCTCGTCGAGGCCGAACAGCAGCGGGGGCAGGGTGTCGGGGTCGGCGCCGAACTGCACGAGCTTCGAGCTCGTCCCCCGCGCCACTGCGAGCGAGCAGTGGTCCGAGGGGATGCCGAAGCGACTCTCGGCCCACTTGAGCGCCGGGTGCCGGAAGTCCCACTCGAAATGGGCCGCCGTCCTCCAGTGCTCGGGCGCCTGACCACCACGCAGAAACGGGGTCAGGGGCCACCCGTCGACCTGGGCGGGGACCTCCAGCCCGAGCCAGTCGAGGATGGTGGGGGCAATGTCCACCGACTCGGTGAAGTCGTGCACGGCGAGTCCGCGGGTCGCGTCGGCGGCAGGCGTGGGGTCGCGCACGACAAGGGGTATTCGGAAGCTCTCGTCCCAGTAGCCGAACTTCTCCAGGAGCCAGTGGTCGCCGCCCATCTCGCCGTGATCGCTCGTCAGCACGACGAGCGTCGAGTCACGAAGTCCCGAGTCCTCGACGAATCCCAGGAGCCGCGCCAGCTGGTCGTCCACCTCCCTCTGCATCCCGTAGTAGGTCGCGCGCAGCTGGCGCCGCTCGATGTCGTCGCGGGGCGAGGCGGTGAAAGGGTTCTCGATAAGGATGCGGTTGAGCGGGTGCAGCGACCCTTCGACGTCAGGGTCGTCGAACCCCGCGAATGGGCCCACCTGCTCGACCGAGTAGAGGTCGTGGTAGCCGGCCGGATTGCGACGCGGAGGGTGGGGGCGGATGTAGGAGACGTGCACGAAGAATGGCTCCTCCCCGTGGCGCGCCATCCATTCGATGACCTTCTCCGTGATGAAGGACGTCTCGGACAGAGCTGCCGGAAACAGTGCTGGAGCCCACGTGCGGCCGTGGTCGTCGGCGCCCGGATACGACGTGTCCGGCTCGTAGAGCGCGTGCGGTTTCGAGGGGACGTCGAGCCCGTGCCCGGCGAGCCACTTTCCCCACTCGAGGCCGCCTGCCTCCCACGGATCGTGGACGATCGGTGTGAAACCCGGCAACACCCCCTCGTAGGTCCTGGTACGCGGGTCGCCGGCGGGCACGCTCCTGGGATCGACACTCGTGTCGGTGTACCCGAAGAGCACCGGGTCGTATCCCTGACGGCGTACCTCGAGAGCGATGTTCGTGAAACGGGCATCGAGAGGAGTCCCGTTCAGGACCGATCGGTGGTTCTGCATGTACATGCCCGTGAAGAGGCACGCGCGGCTCGGCCCGCACGGGGATGCGTTCGCCCAGTGGTTGTCGAAAAGCACTCCGGTAGAGGCGAGGGAGTCGATTGTCGGGGTCTCGACCACATCGTGTCCGGCGCAAGAGAGGCAGTCGCCGCGCCATTGGTCGACGGTGATGAACAGCACGTTGCGATTCATCGAACGCCTCCCGTACCTCGCAGCAGGGTGATCCTGATCGTCTCGACCGGTACGATCGCCCGTCGTGGACAATAGTGCGGAACCTTCGAGCTCGGACATCAAGCTCGCTTGCATCGACATGGCGGGTACCGTCGTACGCGACGACGGAATCGTGCTCGCGGCCTTCGAAACCGCAATGCGCAAGGTCGGGGCGTCGGACGCCGAGATCGAGAGCGCGATGACGTACGTGCACCGGACGATGGGTCTTCCAAAGGCGGTCGTCTTCCGTGCGCTGCTGGGAGAGGAGTCCCGCGTGCAGGACGCCGTACGGGCATTCGACTCCGATGTGCTATCGGCGGTCGAAGAAGGACGCGTCGAGGAGATCGAAGGCGCCGGCGATTCGTTCGAAGCGCTTCGCTCCATGGGTGTCCAGGTCTGTCTCACCACGGGCTTCACCACCGAAGTCCAGGCCGCGATCGTCCGGTCTCTGGGATGGTCCGACGCCGTCGACTTGTCGCTGGCGCCGGGCGAGGGAATCAGGGGGCGGCCGTACCCGGACCTGATCCTGAGCGCGATCCTCCGACTCGAAGTCGACGACGTCAGGCAAGTCGCGGTGGTGGGGGACACCGCGAACGACCTGCTTAGCGGCCACAGGGCGGGCTCGGGCATCGTGGCCGGCGTCCTCACCGGCACCCACGGACGCCACGAGCTCTCCGCCGCGCCCCACACCCACATACTCGACTCGATCGCCGACTTTCCCGCTCTGTGCCGGCCTGGCGCCTGAGGCCGGTCTGGCTGTCAAGACAGCCTTGACGATTCCCTATCTGTCAGGGTAGGGTTGACAGATGACGAAGACACCGGAGCACGAACCCGTCGACGAACCGCGCAAGATTCCGTCCCTCATGGCCGCCACTTGGGAGGCGGCTACTTCGGACCCCGATCCGCTGTTGGCCCTCGGCGCTACCCGGGCCCTCGGAGCGCTCCTTTCAACCTGGGAGTCCCAGCTCGTCACAGAGGCGGTGGCCGCCGGGGCGACCTGGGAGTCGATCGGTGGATCAGTTGGCGTGAGCCGGCAGGCCGCTTGGGAGCGCTTCCACGAGGAGGTCCACGAGTTTCGCCGGCAGACGAGGACCGAAGCGCGCGCTCTTCGCGAACAGCATCGCAAGGAGTGGGACGAATTCAAGAGCCACGTGCGAGACCAGGCCAAGGCGCGCCATCGTCACTCGCGCTGATCGCTCGCAAAGCTCCGCTGACTGAGCTCCTCGCATACAGAGATCGAGTACTCCGCATAGAAGACCTCGCGTCCCCGGCTCTGGGCGGCGCGGTGCTCGGGGTCGTTGCGCCACGCAGCCTGATGCTCCAGGGTGTCGAAGACGATGATCGACACCCGCTTCCCGTCGGGAGCCGTGAAGACCTCGAAGTCGACGAAGCCGGGCATGGCTCTGGCGCGAGTTTCCATACGTGCGGCCAGCTCGTCATAACCATGAGCCTCCGCGTCCGGCCGGAGGCGAGAGCGGAACACGGTGACGATGGGGTGGGAAGAGTGGTCCATCCCACCAGCATGATCCGGCGCTGATCGAGTGCGCCATCGTGTAGCTTCACGTGCGATGGGACAGGGATCACATGGAGTGGCGTTGCACGACCACGACGTCGGCCGGTTCAACCGCTGGTCTTCGCACTATGACCGCTCGATCCTCCAGCACGTTCTCTTCGGTCCGGTGCAGGAAGCGACGCTGAAAGAGGCTGTGCGTGAGGCCAACGACGTCAACGCTGTGCTCGACATTGGCTGTGGTACGGGACGGCTCCTTCGGCGCATCGCTCGCCAGTACCCCGGCGCCGAGCTCGTCGGCGTAGATCCTGCTCCTGGCATGGTCCGACAGGCCCAGTCCCAAGGATCCTCGGAACAGCACGTCGAATTCGTGAACGCTCAGGCCGAGAAGCTGCCCTTTCCTGATGCGAGCTTCGACCTCGTCTTCACCACGGTCAGCTTCCACCACTGGGCTGACCAGTCCCAGGGCTTGAATGAGGTGCGCCGCGTCCTTCGCAACGAGGGGCTCTTCGTCCTCACCGACGTAATGGCCTCAGGCTTGTTCGGTCGATTTCTTGCTCGCAGACACGTCAGGGGCCGGTTCCATTCACCGGGCAGTCTCGACGAGATACTGCGGGCATCGCGGCTGCACACGGTCCGACGGGTGTCTGCACCATGGCCTTGGCAAATCAAGATCACGGTGGCGCGCGGCACTGACTGATCGCCTACGAGAGGGATCGGTGCAACACACCCTCCGTTCGAGAGCCCACAGTTCCCACTAGCCGCAGAGGCGATCTTCGCCCGTCAGGCCTCGGCGGTAGCCGGGCGGCCTAGGAGGCTCAGAGCGGGTACGACGCCGAGGAAGGCGATGACGGCCGTCAGCCACCAGGCATGTCGGAACGCAGTGATCGAGTAGCCATGGCTGGCGTTCTTCCCGAGCACCGCGACCAGGACGGCTACGCCTAGGGCGAGTCCGGTCTGGCGGATCATGGTGACGACAGCAGTGCCGGTGGCGAACGCCTGGGGAGGAAGCGATGCCGACGCAGTCGCCATGAAGGTGGGCAGGATCAGTCCGACGCCGACGCCCGTGAGGATCATTCCGCCGAGGACGCCGGAGACGTAGTCGGGCCGGGCCGTGATGGCGAGCGCCCACCACATCACGCCGACCCCGAAGATGACGGAGCCGAGGGCGATGACGAGCGCCGGCCCGTAACGGGCGATGAGCCACCCGGCCACGAGAAACGACATGACGGGCACCATGAGCGGCCCGGGGGCGATGGCCAGGCCGGAGCGCAGCGCCGACCAGCCCCACGCGCCCTGCTCCCAGAGCACCACCGACAGGAGCATCGCCCCGAAGGAGGTCATGAAGATGGCGGCGACCAGTGACGCCCCTGTGAAATGCTGAGAGCGGAAGAGCGAGGGCTGCACGAGTGGGTTGCGGCTCTTCAGGCAGTGCACCACGAACAATCCGATGAGGGTGGCCGCCCAAAGAAGAACCGTGACGATGCTGGGTGATCCCCAACCCCAGTCGCTGCCCTTCACCAGTCCGAAGGTGAGCGCGCCGACTCCTGCGGTTACGAGCACGACGCCAAGAGGATCGGGTCGCTCGGTGGCTTGGCCGGGAAGGTGGGGGAGCCGGCGCCACCCGACGATCAGGGCGGCGAGTCCGACGGGCACGTTGACGAGGAAGATCCAGCGCCAAGAGGCGGCGACGAGCACGCCGCCGACGACTGGCCCGAGGGCGGCTGCCAGCCCCCCGACCGCCGTCCAGGCCCGCACCGCACCGTGACGTCGTTCGGGCTCGTAGGAGGCGAGGACCAGACCGAGCGACGTCGGCGTGAGGAGCGCCGCGCCGGCGGCTTGCACCAGTCGGAAGGCGATCAGCATCGAGACGCTGGTCGAGGCAGCGCACGCGGCCGAGGCGGCGGTGAAGACGGCGACCCCGAGCAGGAACCCCCGGTCGCGGCGGTAGCGGTCGGCGAGCCGGCCGAAGAAGACCAGCAGCGACGCGTAGACGATGTTGTAGCCGTTCAGTACCCAGGACAGCTCGCCCAGGTTCGGGGCCTTCAGGTCCCTTGCGATCTGGGGCAGGGCCACGTTCACGATGAACAGGTCCAGGCTGGCGAGCACCACCCCGGCGCACACGATGACGAGCACCAGGCGGGGGGTGGCCTTCGCTCGGACCTTGGAGGTAGCGGGACGCTGGAGAGTTAGTTCCGTCACAGAACGCACTCTAGGGCATTGCGTTCCATCATGCAACCCACTATTCTGGGTCTTGTGGAACGCAAGAGCTTCGCCGACATGCACTGCTCGGTGGCGCAGTGCCTCGAGGTAGTGGGCGAGTGGTGGTCGATGCTGATCCTTCGAGACGTGTTCTTGGGGGTGACGCGCTTCGACGACTTCCAGGAACGTCTCGGGATCTCGCGCAACATCTTGAACCAGCGGCTGGGTCACCTCGTCGAGGCCGGTGTCCTCGAAAGGGTCCCGTACAGCGATCATCCGCCTCGCTACGACTACCGGCTCACCGACAAGGGCCGCGACCTGTGGCCCGTGCTCACCACCATGCGCCAGTGGGGGGACCGCTACGCCGCCCCCGACGGGCCGCCCGTCCGTGTGACACACAAGAGCTGCGGCCAGACCGCCGACGCCGTCATGGTGTGTGCCTCTTGCGGCGAGCCGCTCGCCGCACGAGACGTTCGCGCCGTTGCGGGTCCCGGTGCGGTCGAGCCTCTCGTCACGACGGCCGAGCTGTGACCGATACGGAGGCCCGAGGGGAGCGTCGCGCGTTCAGGAGCGGGCGATGATCGCCAGCCAGGCTTGGACGATCGGCGGGTCCAGGTTTGTGTCGAAATGGGCTGCCTCGATCGATTCCACCTTCCACCCGACCGAGAAGGCGGCGCGGATCTCGTCTTGGCGGACACGGCGGGGGCCCCAGTCGCCGGGTTGACGCTCACTGAAGCAGCACATGATGTAGCGGGCGCCCGGGTCGAGCACGCTGCCAAGTGCCTCTATGTAACGGGCCCGGTGATCGTCGTCGAAGACGTGGAACAGTCCACTGTCGATCACCGTGTCGAAGTGCTCCTCGAGCTCAGCCAGCTTCAGCGCGTCCCACACCAAGAAACGCGCGGTCAGGCCCCGGTCGGCCGCCTTGCGCTGCGCGGCCGCGATGGCCCGGGGCGAGGAGTCGACACCCGTCGCGTCGAGGCCTCGTTCGGCCACCATGAGGACGTGTTCTCCCGTCCCGCACCCGGCGTCGAGGACTCGGCCCCGGATGTCCCCGGCTTCGGCGAGTTGCAGGAAGACCGGCTGAGGACGTCCAATGTCCCACGGCGGGGTACCGGTATAGGACTCGTCGAAGTCATCTGGGGACCGGATATCAGGCGGCACAGATGGGTTGCCGTCTGAGGTGTTGCTCATCGGCTCGTTGTTAGCACAGCGCGGTCCAACGGGGCCGGTGCTTCGCCTCCGGTCTACGAGCGGGCCCCTGCCAACAGTCGGCTAGAGGACCGGAAGCGCCTCCGCCGCGAGTCCCCTTCTGTACAACGCTCGGATGAGGGCTGTGGTGCCGGTTGTCAGACAGGCGATCTCCGTACCGACGGAGATGGTGAGCGCCTGGGCTTCTGGTGGTATGGGCCATGGATCTCTGCCCACGCTGCGGGCGAGATCGTCGAGATGAACGGTCTGCTCGACGATCCGGGTCGTGAGGTAGTCGTTCAGCCGCAGTACCTTTCCCGCTATCACCGCTATCAGCTGAGAGCCGTCGAGGGCTTTGAGTCGTTCCGTCAGTGCGTCGAGGCGCGTGTGGAGCGTTTCCACGAGTGCCTCGTGGCCTATGGATGCAACAGTGACACCACGGTCTCGAATCGCACGATGATCGTCCGGTGAGGCGCTGGCAGCGAAGGCTGCGAAGTACTGGCCGGCGCTCTCGAAGTCCACAGGACCCGCAGGAGTGCCAGCGTCGAGGTATTCGCCCACCGCCCAGACGCCACCACGGGCGAGATGGCCGGCGAGACCACTCACCAGCTGCTCCTCGAGAACCGAGGGACGGTCCCACGCGGCGACGACTGCGGGGTCAGCGACCGCCTCGGAGACGACTCGGGCTCCCTCCAGGAAGAGCTCGACGATCTCTCGAGATTGCGCCATCGGCACAGTCTCGCATCGATGCGTCCCTAGCCTGTGGGTCCACGAGCCGGTGAGGGGACGTGCCGGCGCGTGTCGGACGCAGGACTCTTCCGATGAGGGCGCCTCAACCGATCAATCGGGTGACGGTGACCAGGACCGACATCGCGGCCACGAGGACCACGAGCAAGCGCCACGTGAGCATGCGCAGTTCGTACTCGAACTTGGCAGTCAAGCGACCTTCCAATGCCTCGAACCGACTGTCCATTGCGTCGAACCGGGCGTCCATGCGCGACTCGAGGGCGTCGAACCGGACATCGACCGCCTCGAACCGGACATCGACCGCCTCGAACCGGGCATCGACCGCCTCGAACCGCCCTCCGATGCGGGCCTCGAGTGCATCGAGGTCGCGCTTGGTCGCCACATCGGCCCATCCGACGGGGGGCAGGTGCTCCATCAAGACGGTGGCCTCTTCGCTGCCGAGTACGAGCTCGAGCTTGGAGTAGAGGCGATGGCGGGACTCCTCACTGACAGCCATGTTGGCTTCCTTCACTGCGGATCGGCAAGCCGATCTGGACAAGCTGGAAGCACGTTTCGCCTGCGCTTCGAAGGCTGATCAGACCCTACGCCTGGGGTGTTACGGAGCCGCTGCTGGCGTAGCGTCTGTGGCCTCGGAGGAGGAAGGCCACGAATGGGACTGCTCGACGGACAGCGCGCGGTGGTAACCGGGGGAGCCTCGGGGATAGGGCGGGCCACCGCCAGGCGGATGGCCGAAGAAGGCGCCACGGTGGCCGTCGTGGATCTGAACGCTGACGGGGCCAGCGAGGTCGCAAAGGAGATAGGCGGCAGCGCCCACGTGGCGGACGTCACCGACCCCGAGGGGCTGAAGAACGCCATCGACGACGCGGCGAGCGCCATGGGCGCGATCACGATCCTGTTCAACAACGCCGGTGTCGGCAGCGTGTCGCGGCTCCACGAGTGGGCCCCTGAGGAATGGGACCGGCTGGTGGCGGTGAACCTCAAAGGGGTGTACCTCGGCTTTCGGGCCGCGGTGCCCCACATGCTGGCCTCGGGCGGGGGGAGCATCGTCTCGACCGCCTCGATCAGCGGCACCCGGCCGGCGGCGGGGGAGGCCCCCTACGCGGCGGCCAAGGCCGGGGTGGCCGCTCTCACCGCTTCGGCGGCCCTCGAGTACGGCCCGGACATCCGGGTCAACTCGGTCTCACCGGGGATGATCCTCACCGCCCTCACAGAGCCATGGCTTGAGTCCCTTCCCCACGAGAAGGAGCGCTTCGAGCGCACCACGCCGCTCGGCCGCATCGGGGAGCCCGCCGACATCGCCGATGTCGTGGTGTTCTTGTGCTCGGACATGGCGCGCTTCGTCACAGGGCAGAACATCGTGGTCGACGGGGGCCTGACCCTGCACGGGTCGGGCGTGGACGGGCTCTTCGAACAGCTGTTTACCCGAAAGCAAGACTGAGTCGGAAGCCGGCCTTTCGAGCTGCCGCCGGGGACGAAGGCCATGGACCCTCGCCTGTGGCGGATGCGTCGGTCAGGGGCATCACGTTTCGCGAGGGACCCACTAAGGCCGTTTCGTGCGTTTGGAGCGAAGCTTTGAGGACAGCCAGGGCGCTCTTCATCTCGCAGATTTTCTGTCAAGAGCATGTCGATCCATTGGGGCTGCGTGCCGATCTTGGCACCCTGCGCGTCGATCTTCGCGCCGAACCACCGCGCTGGGTGCGCGATTCAACTAAACGCCACGAGGACCGCAGCGAGCATTGCGATCGACGTCCAGGACCGCTGCCTTCCTCTTGATCCTACCTTCGGTGTTGCCGGCCGACACTTGTGGTCATAGGGCCAAGGTGGCTTGCATCTTCAGCCCTGGGCTTTGCCTTCCGTAGCGTCGAGGTGACCGACGTCGCAATGCGCCTCATGGAGGTGACAGTCTATTGGAGTAAATTCGAATGATGTCGTTGCGAATCGATAGGAGATATGGCTTGTGCGATTGCTCGAGCAAGATGCGAAGCTCATCCACAGTCGGGTATCCGTTTGCTCCGTCGAAGCACCTCGCATCATCAATTAGTATTACATGGTCTGAGCGCTTATGGTTAAGGACAGCGCTCAGTTCGGCCAAGACGGGTTGACTCTGGCTTAAGCCTGCTGTGAAACCCCCGGAGTAATGCGCGTCGAGCCAAAAAAGGCACTTCTCCGATATGTCCTCGATAATTGGACCTAGCAGCCGCGCGCTGTCCCCTTCGAACAACAAGACATTCGGGAGCCCTGCAAAACGCTTTTCCGCGGCGGCGGCCAGGTGCCCATCTAACTCAATCGAGTATATCGACGAAAAGGTACTGAGACAGGCCTTCACCATTTCACCGAAATATGTTCCAGTTTCAACTAGAACAGGAGTTCCGGCGGCGGCCGCAAACGTGCGTACGATGTCGTGCTTAACGAGGTCGGGTGCTGGGATGTTGGGATTTGAGCCGCGCGCCTTCCAAAGCGCGAGCCGATAGTGGTTCCAGACTGAGCGAACGACTGGACTGCGCTTGGCAGTTCTCGTTAGTGAAATGAGAAGCGTCTTCATGGGCAGTGAAGCCCAACGCGGTCGTTGGGCGCGACTCACGCTAGCGTTGACAACTCTACAGGAACATCTGCATGCCTTTAGCCTGACCATAGTTTGTCAACGGGCTGCCTAGTCCCGGGCAAGATAGCAAATATAGGATTGGGTTGATGATGTGAGCCCCTGATACAGATGCAGACTCTGTGGGTGTCCGGACACGAAGGCGGAAGGGTGACCACGACGAGGAAATGTCACCGACACGGGTAAGCCCAGGCGTGCGCAAGGTCCGAGAGGGCGAGCGCCTCCTGAACGGAAGCGCCGATCCCACCGAGGCGGTGCGCCAACTCGAGCCGTCGGAGCCGCCCAGCTTTACTCTCTTGCAGGGCTGCCAATTCTTATTCAGGGTATCGAGGGAAATATCGTGAACAGAACCCAAGACGAGCGACGAAAGTCGGCGCTCCTTTTCGTGGTGGTTACCATGCACAGATGCATCGATTGAGCCACTTCTCTTACGACATCACATCGCAGAGCGGCGAAGATGGGATGATCGCCGAGCTGCTACGAGAGCTAGAACTCGAACGTGGTCGATGCGTGGAGTTCGGGGCGTGGGACGGCAAACACCTCTCGAATACCTGGGATCTCTGGAAGAACCGCGGATGGTATGCGCTATTGATCGAGGCAAACCCTCGCCGGTTCGAGGCTCTGCAATCCGAGGCGACGGGGCGATCCGTAAAACCAATATGTACGCGCGTGGGTTGGGAGGGGCAACAGAGGCTAGACGCGATACTGGCTCAAAATGAGTTCCCGCCCGATTTTGACGTGCTCTCGATCGACATCGACGGAGACGACTTCCGTGTATGGCGAGCAACTACGAGCCGGCCGAAAATTGTCGTTATCGAATACAATTCGTCCTTCAGCCCGGATGTGAAGTTCGCCCAGGAAAATGGCGCCTTCACTGGGTCTAGCGCAGCATCCTTCGTAGACTTAGCGAAGGATAAGGGGTATGTCCTCGTGGGACTGACGATCGTGAACCTGATCTTCGTCCGGGAAGACCTTGTTGGAGAGCTGTCGATCGAGATCGTTTCACTCGATGAGTTGTTCGATCGATCATGGCTTCCGATCGTGTACTCCGACTTCGCTGGTGTCCACCACCTAATCAAGTCTGGGCAGTGGCCGTATTCAGGGATGCGCGTCGATATCGGGTCGTCTCGCGTCACCGGCCCGTTGAAAAGCGCTCTGCTGGTTCGTCCTCTTAGATGGGCTGTTCGTCACGATCTTCCTCTTGCCGAGGCTCTCGTCCGTCACTCTCGTAAGGCTTATCGGTCTACCGAGCAAAGTTTAGAATGATAGGTCGATCGCGCTCTCCTGCCATGTTGGCCGATTGCGGGGCGTCGGAGGGTCGGTTAACAGTTCCATCCCTGGTTTTCGTCGTTTTGATGTCTCACCGAATCAGTGTCCGCCCGCCGTCGAGAGTTTCGATGCCCGAGTTGCTTAGCCTCTCATTCGATATATATGGCTGCGCAGAGAGAACGAAGTGGCTTTCAATAATTTTCTGGCATTTCAAGGGGCTTCCAGTGGTGGGTGGCTGGATGCAACAGAAGGACGTAGCGTTAAGTCCGAGTGAACGCCAACCGCACCCGAACAATGTTGAGGTCCAGGTGACGACAGAACTGGTAATGCCTGTGATTTCCACACGGAACGCTTCGTTTCTTCTGTGACGCGAAAGTTGCGGACCCAGTCCCACCTCGATTCTGGGACCAACGCTCGCACGGAGTCGATATCATCAAACGGTTGTCGAAACCTTTCTCTGATCGTGGCTACGGTCGCGGCGACACTTCTCTGGGCTTCATGTAGCAATACTCCGGCCCACCAAAGTTCAGGATTCCATGCCGCGCAAGCTGCCGTATCTTATGACTCGTTGGCTCGCTCTTTTGCGCCCGCCGCATGGTGGGCTCTGTCTGATTCACCAGGCTCAGTAACGGCTGCGGACTCGTCAGATCATGGACATCGAGGCTCGACCTTTGGTGGAGTCGGATTCGGGTACCAGGGACCGTTCCCGGCGCAGTCTGAAGACGCGGCGGCCTTCTTCAACGGGTCGACCTCCGGAATCGAGACAAATTATCGACCGGGCTTCTCGGAGCTGAGCGTGGCTTGCTGGTTCAATGCGGAATCGACCGCAGATGGCGCCCTTGTTGTTACTGACAAGTCCTATAGCACCAAGCGGGGATTTCAGTTTGTGCTCGGTGGCCCAGGGAGTGTCTATTTCATTATAGGAACGGGTAGGAATTGGAAAGAGGTATCGTCAGGGGCGCCCCAAGGTTTTTGGGCGCAAGCTATCGCGACGTACAACGGCGCAACTCTACGACTTTATGTTGATGGCCTTGAGGAGGCTAGCGCGCGGCTTTCTGGGTCGATGCCAGCAGGACAGCGTGGAGTCGCAATAGGGTACGACCCCACGGGCACCTATCACGAATTCTATGGAGAACTCGCCCAAGTTCAGATTTTCAACTACGCACTGACGGCAACGCAAGTGTGGTCGCTATACGCTGCCGCCCAAAAGGTCTAACTCGACCTCGGTCTCAGCGCGGCTCGCCAGGATTGCTAACTCTGATCCGTTGTTGGACCACCCGGATGCCAGCGAAGCTAATGACGGATAGGAAGGTCAAGAGTGTTAGAACCACTCCGTCACGTATTAATCGGACGGGTTGATACGTCAACACAGCGCTATATCTGCCGTCGCCGGCGATTACCCATCCGTTTGCAAATCCATTTACCTCAACATGGTGAGCTATGGCCGAGCTGGACGAGCCGATCGGAGTAAGCGTCAGAGACCACCCGGAGTCGAACGCAATTGAGGAGACAAGAAAGCCGACACCCTGAATTCTAAACGCGATGGCGTTATTCCCTATTAAACCTATAGCGCCGACGGCGTGACGAGGCTGGCGTTGAATGCGATCAAGTTGTTCGCTCGGGAGAATGCCTGCTAACTCGTCCGTACTCAATGGAGTCCAATCGCTCGACTCAACGGCAGAAGCCAGCGGGAGAGAACGAGAGAGACTGGGCACATCGAGAAGACTGGCTCCAGCGCCATTCGAAAACTCGGATCCGAGAAGTGCCTCAAACGCGGTGATGGGCAGGGAGGACATGCTCTTGACTGCGATCACCATCGGTGATTTAAGGCCCTGCCCCGTAGCAGGGGGTTTGGGAAGCTCAAAGTCGACCCATGGTCCAAAGTTCCGTAACAATAAGCTTGAATCATCCCGAAAATAGACGGTGGAAGCGGACGGGGATGGGCCTTCACCGTAAAGCGAATAGTCGTAGTCGAAGGGCACGAGTATGTCTGTCACGCCCAGCGACTGTAAGAAATTAACGAGAAGAGTCGGCTGAACGCCGTCCAACATTGCCTCATCGATGAGGTCTACCAGGCGTTGCCCATCGTTGGTCGGATTCGTGTCTCCGGCTAAGACGCGGCACTTAAGTAGTTGCTGAAAGACATCCGATCCTCCTCGGTACCAAGGAAATGTTACATACGCGCTCTCTTCCCACTGAGGAAAAAATATCTCGCAATTTGGCCGCACTGCTGCTCGCACAAAGCTGGCAACATATCTCGGGGCAGAGAGCCCGTAGTATTCCGGAGCCGTGCCGGAACCGTAGCTATACACTGTCCCGAGAAAATTCCCAAAGATAGGGTATGAAATACCCACCATGACGCCGGCGGCGGCCAGCGCGAGCAAGAGTCGGCTCATGGCCCCAACTCTTGTTGACCGATGAAGATTCGGGACAGCGCCGCGACTGAGTTGACCTGTGGTGTGGGTTCGCTTGGTCCACGCATCGAGCGATGCCGCCGCGAGTCCTATGAGCAACGCTAAGCCAAACCACCACAGACCAGCGAAACGTTCCCACGGACTGCGTAGCGATCCAGCGGCGGGTATGTGACGATAGACCCACAAGTACAGGTGGAGTGGGCCATGAAAGCCCGCCGAAAGGAAGAGTCCTACAAGTGAGCAGGCGATTCCGGCCCAGGCCACGATGGGAGCGATTGCTCTCCTCACCAGAGCGGCGAGCAGCGCGACCTCAACTGGAATCAGGGTTAAGAGGATCATAACGGCGCCGTTGTATGAGGGTTCAAAGGGAAAATAGAGTTGACCCTGGAAACCCTGTCGCCATCCCCAGAAACCGAGGCCTCTTACCAAGTCAAGGAAATTCACTGGCGTGATTAGCTCTATCGGAGATGTGCTGTTGCTCTGCTGATTCAGTGCCGAGACTACGCTGGAGGCGTGTAGACCCGTTGGAATCAACCACCAAAGATTCGCACCAATCGTGATGCCTATCAGGCCGCACAGTCGGCAGAGGATCACACGATAATCCAAGAGCAGATGGCGTTGACGAGTCAGGTTGACAGCGGCCCAAATAGTCATCGGCACTATCACAAAGCCAACCGTGGCCATCGGGTTAGAGGAAGGTGTGCCGAGCATCAGAGCCGACACGAAGACGTAAATCCAGAAGCGCGGCCGGATACGAGCATCCTTTAGCAACATGTCAAGCAACAAGACGATGAGTGGTCCGATACCATAAGCAATGAGCTCGATGGGGTTGCCGTCGTGCCATTCGATAAGCACAAAGGGGTTGAACATGTACACGACGGCGCCGGCGAACGCACCGACCTCCGAGCCGAGCGTCCGTGAGAGCAATAACCACATAGCGAGGCCGGACGAGCTGAGTATCGCAGCAAATAGGATTATTTCGGAGGCGCCTCGGGGTATCCCGATTGTCTGAAAGATCGCGAGCAGGGCGTAATAGGGTATGTCAATTGGAAGGTATTGCAGACTGGGCCGACCACCTGTCCCCGCCGCGTTGAGCCAGCCGCTCCAGCTCGTGAGAAATGTCGATATCGGGCTGAAGGGCTGGTTGAAATCAGCACCCGAGATGACGTAGCCGGGGCGATACCAGATAACGGGGGGGATACAACCCAAGATCGTGACACCAATGACATATAGCGACGGTCTGTTGCGACGACGACCTGGATCCCAAGTGGGCCCAGCCTGTGCCACTGGCTTATTTCTACGCCGTCCCCTAGTCCACAGAGACTTCAAAAAGGCGGGTTCAGGATCACGAACCCCAGGATCCCAGGACCAACCGATGCGCCTTATGCGTTGGCTCGTAAGCTGGCTGGACGGTCCCACCTGGCGTTGACTACTGAAGTCCCTCGGGCAACCCAAATGAGGACCTTGGATTGACGCTAAGGCAAAAGTCCGTTCCCGCAGACACTCTTCCAGAGAAGTAGAACACAGTAAAGGCGCGACTGCACTTCAATGCATCAGCGACGTGTCAGTTGGCCGCGGTCGGGAGCGCCGATTGCCACCTGGTCGAAGATCCACGAGTACGTCCTCTCCAATCCCTCCTCGAGAGAGATGCTGGGCTCCCATCCCAGCTCAGCGCGGACACGAGAATTGTCGCTGGTGCGCCCGCGGACTCCTTGAGGAGCGTCAGGCTTGTAACGTCGCTTTAGACGAACGCCTGCGATCGTCTCCACGATGTCAACCAACTCATTAATCGAGATGAGTCGTGAACTCCCTATATTGATCGGGTCCGAATATCCGCTCTGCGCCAGCCGAAGGCTTCCGTCGATGCAGTCATCAATGTACATAAAGCTTCGGCCTTGCTGGCCGTCCCCCCAGATTTCGATCTCGTAGTTACCGCTCAACTTTGCTTGGGCAACCTTCCTGCATATTGCCGCGGGGGCTTTCTCTCGACCGCCGTCCCACGTTCCGAACGGACCGTAGACGTTGTGGTAGCGAGCGACTCGAACCTGAAGGCCCAGTTCGTCCAGGTAGTGACGGCACATGCGTTCTGAGAAGAGTTTCTCCCAACCGTAACCATCCTCTGGTAGGGCCGGATAAGCATCTTCTTCGCGTAGTCCTGGTGTCACTGGGTTCTCTTGGAGGGCGCCGTTGTAAACGCATGCCGATGACGAGAAGAAGTAGCAATGAGCACCAGCGTTCGCGGCCGCATCAAGGAGGTGTGTGTTGATGAGGACCGATCGCATGCAATTAACCCTGTGCATCTCGATATAACCCATGCCCCCCATGTCCGACGCGAAGTTGAAGACAATGGACATGTCCTGACTGACAGCCGTGCAATTGTCCGCGGACCGCAGATCACTCACGATACATTCAACGTCGTCAAACCGCTGATACCAATCCTCGTACGACTTGGAGTCAACCGCCCTGATCGTGGCGCCCAACCTTCGCAACTCGCCCACTAGGTGGCCCCCTATGAAGCCACCGGCACCAGCGACGAGAACACGTCCCGTTGAGTTCCACACGCCGCGTTATCCTTTCCGTCCTCTAGACCTTCAAACGAAGTGCTGGTCACACCACACCGTGGGTCTGTTGCATTAAGCCTTCCGCCCTTAAGGAGGGTTATGCAAGTCGCGTTCCGAGTCGAGAGTCCTTGTGATGAGACCATAAATGAAATTGACGCCGTACCAAAGGTGGTGTGCCAGTAGGACGACGGGGAAGAGGATGGCTCTCATGCCGACGTCCTTGATTGCCAGCCCTGCCAAGGCCATCCAGAGTCCCGCGAGAATCCCCAGGGTCAGAAGGGGCTGTCGAATCGCTCCAATTGCGGCGAGCCCAACGCCAATAGGGAAACTGACAGCGATCAAAGTTGGGGCGAAATACATACCACGCAGCGAAGAAGCATCTCTCCGACGAACGAAGTAACCTCGGTGGCGACCAACATTTCCCACCTGACGAAGATGGTGTCTCGGCGGCCTACGATAATGGTAGACGACAGCATCCGGGGTATAGCCCAGTCTGAAACCCTGGGAGCGGAGTCGGGTGCACAGGTCTGTGTCCTCGCCGCCGTAGAAGCTCGAGTTCCAACCTCCAACTGCGTCGATGCATTCACTCTTGACGATGAAATTATAAGCCGGGACTTCGTTGACAACGCGAGCGGGGCTGTGCGCTACGAACCGGTAACGCAATGGCCCGGAGCCGAGGATCGAACCGTATACGGCGCCGCTTAGTCTCTCTCGCCAGTTGCTGTCATTGGGGGTAAGGCCAGGGCCACCAACTCCGTCAACTCGGAGATCGCGGATGGCCTCCAGTGCTCTGTCAATCCAGTCGAACTCGGGAAACGCATCATCGTCGATATATGCCAGGAAGTGCCCGCGCGCGATGGAGCGCCCAATGTCCCGCTTGATCGCTGGAGACGTGTCACTGCTCGACCCGGTCACGATGAGCGCGGCGTCGCGCGGGACTTCGTCGATCGGCCTGTCTGACACGACAATAACCTCCACTGACGACGACTGGCGCAGTTCCAGACACCTCGTAACCGATCTTGCCGACCTTTCACCCCAACGGTGAAGTGGAATGATGATCGACACCTCGGGAACCTCGGTCATTGCGCCACTCGAGTCGAAAGAACGCCAAGGTAGGACCGCATTCTTGTTCGCGCTAGTGGGTCCACTCATAGTTGATGTGCTCTCTCACGCGACGACGATCCGTGCACTGAGAATCGGGCAACGAGGCCTGGCGGACGGTCGTTTGGAGTGCTTTCGGGAGTGTGACCGAACTCCGGTCCGAGGGCGTCAGCGAAGATTGAATCCCAGCCAAGGCCGCGAACAAATTCAATTGCCCTTTCCCGTCGTCGAACCAGGGATTCGTCATCCTCGAGCAAAAGAGTGGTGACAGCAGCAGCAAGACTCTGGGGTTCTGCAGGTACTACACACCCACACCCGTGGCTCTCGATCTGCCTGGCAATGACAGGAACACGCGAGATGACAACTGGTAAGCCTGCGGCAAGATAATTCTTGACCTTCCCCGGATCGGCATACGCAGTGTAGTTGTCCACGGACTCAAGGTATGGGGCTAAGCCGATTGAAGATGACGCAAGAATCTGCAAGACCTCCGATTCGTCTGGCACATACCCAAGAAAGCTGACGCGATCCGTAACCCCATACTTGCCCACCAATCGGCGAAGTTGCTCCTCAAACGGACCGCTTCCCACGACCGCGAGCTCAACGTCAGTAACGTTCTGGGCTATCAGAGGCAAGGCCGCAATAACGTGCTGGAGCCCTTGCTTCTCGAGGAGATGTCCCATGAATACGAGGCGGTGCCGGTTCCGATCGGCCTTCGGAAGCTCCGCGAGCAGCGACGAGGCGATGCCAGTTTGCACTGTCTTGGAGCGCGCTACAACGCCTTCACGGATCAAGCTGGGCAACCATCCGGGCCACCGCCCTTTATTCATGGCCTCGGCGGTGTTCCACGTCTCGTCCGCTAGCAGGGCAGCGGTTCGGTCAGTGACGTGGTAGACAACGTCGAGGCCAACGCTCTCAAATCGCTTTGGCGACCAGTCGATCGCGTAAAAGACGACCTTATTTACGACTCGGATGGCGCGTAAGAAGATTCCTATCACTGCGTTGAGAGCATCGACACCGCAGTACAGATCGGCATGGCCGACCAGACGCCGCGTCCATAAAGCTGTGAGAGCAGCGTCAACGCCATAACGAACCACCTCTGGCACACTGGTGGTGTGTTGTCCGACCTGAACGATTGACCCAGATCGGTATAGCCGGAATGACGAAGCGCTAGGGCGGGCGTGCTCGAGAGGATGGTCAATCGCCAAAACCGTCGCGACTCTCTTTACGAGGTAGCCTTCTAGGTGATTGGCCGCTCCCAGACCTCGTACATGTGTAACGATTACGGCCGTATAGGGCGAAGGGGACGCACGATGTCGTGACCTCATCACCATCGAACCTTCTCTCGGTCGAAAGGACGAGTACCGACTCGTCCAACTACCACCCTGATAGCTTCAACGCCATATGT
The DNA here is from genome assembly GCA_035509915.1 of Acidimicrobiales bacterium. Lineage (GTDB taxonomy): Bacteria > Actinomycetota > Acidimicrobiia > Acidimicrobiales > UBA8190 > Bog-564. The sequence continues at coordinate 29,436 of DATKIB010000027.1, forward strand.
AAAGGCGATTACCGGGCAAAGGATAGGGTGGAGAAGCCACGCACGATCACGTCGGTGCAGGTAGCCTCGGAATGCTTGAATGAGAGTAGGCGCGATCAAGACCGAATAGAGCACGAACTTCACGATTCCTATCCATCCGAGGGCCTCGTATGGATAGGTTCGGTGGCCCGTGTGCCTAAAATGGAAAAAGTCCTGGACTTTCAGACGGGATTTAGCAACAAAGCTTGAGAAGGAGCTGGCGTAATAGTGGGCAACTGCAATGGGAGCTCGCGCGACCCTTAGGCGAGAATCCATCCAAAGGTCTTGCGTAAAGTCCAGATGGAACAAGTAGTCGCCTTCTATGCGATCAAGAATCGTGGCCCGTCTAAAGGCGCATCCGTTGGAACCCATTGTTGGTAACACGGCCCGTGAATCCTCCGGACCCGGCGGCTGAATTTCGAGGTATCCCTCTCGTTGAATGGAGCGTATAGGGAGGTCGGTCCATCTCTTTGTCAGGTAAGAGTAGTGGCTGTAATTGCCCATGAAGAGATTGAGTGGGTCGGTCATCCCTAGCAATGCACAGTATCGGTCGATGACAGTAAGTCCTGCAGCCTCCACGTCCCAATAGAGTGGCTCGCAGGCCACAACGCGTGGGTCTTCGAATGCTTTGAGCATACGGCCGAGCCAATCATCACCAACCAGTCTGTTATCGGCGTCAAGAAAGACGACCAATTCGCCTCGGGCGAGACGAACACCTAAGGCTCGGGCCGCTTCGGTCGAACGAAGCGGATTACTCAGTATCCGC
>DATKIB010000028.1:0-6416 GCA_035509915.1 Acidimicrobiales bacterium
CGTAGGGCTCGTCGCCATCTGGGGTTCTTCCACCTCTACTTCTCCTACTCCTTCTCCTTCTGGTTCTCCTGCGGCGGTCCGAAACTGGGATTCGGTGGGCTCCGCGCAGCAGAACCAAGCCTCGGTGAGACGGGGCCGCTCGTCGGGCGCGAACCGAGATCGCAGCCGGGCTGCGCTCGGAGGAGGGGGACCGGAGGCGCACGGCCCGAGCACAGCCGCCGTCTCGGCGCGGACCGCCTCGTACGCCGATTCGGCCGGCCAGCCTTCGGCACCCGCGCGCTCGGCGAGGTGCGCCAAGTGCCCGGCAAGCACATCGAGGCGATCGTCGGCCGGGCGCCAGGCGAAGCTGAGGCGCTCGGCGTCGTAGGGGCCGAGGAAGGTGTCGAGGGAGCCCGATTGCAACAGCAGCGAGCCAGGCGGCACGAGCAGGCGGATCGCGTACTGCACGGGGTCGACGTTCCCCACCAAGTCACAAGCTGCGACGAGGTCCAGCAGGTCCACCAGGTCTTGGGCGCTGGTCCAGGGCGTGAACGGCAGGAGCGAGGGCCGAGGTTCGATGCCCGAAGCTCGAAGCACCGCTACGGCCTCCACCTCGTCGGCTCGGACGTGGCCCTTCGCCAGATGGGCGAGGATGGTGTCGCTTGCCGACTCGAACGCGCTGACGACGAACAGGCACCCGGCGTCGGCGAGGCTCGGCCATACGTCGCGCTGGTCGAGCACGTGCTCGACCTTGGCGGTGACGTCGAAGGTGAGGTCGCTGAACTCCTGGTGCAGCGCCCGCACCGCGCGAAGTGCATGGTGCGGCCCGTTCAAGAAGTCCGGGTCGCCGAAGGTGACGTGCTGCGCCCCCATTTCCACCAGTTGGGCGACGTCTGCCAGCAGGGCGTCGAGATTCACCAGCCGTGTGCGGCCGTCGTAGACGACGGGGACGGGGCAGTGTCGGCAGCGGTGGGCGCACCCGTGGCTCGCTTCGACGTAACCGGCGCGGCGCAGTTCGCCGAAGGCGGCTAGGTGGGCGTAGCGGTCGAGGGGAGGCAGGAGATGGCGCGCCGGAAGCCCGAAGCGACCCCTCCCGAGCTCCACGACCGTCGTCGTGGCTCGAGACGGCGAGGGCTCCGGGTCCGGTCGGACGCGGGCGTCGTCGCGGGCCGCGCGGTCCTCCAGCTCCTGCACCCACTGCAGAAGGCGCGGCTCGTACTCCCCGGCCACCGCCAGATCCACGATTGGCTCGGGCGTCGCCGAGCCCGCAAGGTCGGCGTAGAGGCCGTAGAGGCAGATCGGGACCAGGGGGTCGATGGAGCGGATCCGGGCGCACGCGCCGAGCGCGAGGCGGCACGCCGTGTGCATGGGAACCGAGCAGGCGATCGCGTCCGCCCATCTGACGGATGGCGCTTCGAGGGGTTCCACCGAGAGGTCGACGCACTTCACGTCGTGACCCGCACGCCCGAGCGCGCCAGCGGGGGACGCCACTGCGAGGGGCTGGTGGCCGAGCTCATAGGTGGAGACGAGCAGGATCCGCACGGGCCCACGGTAGTGGGCCTGCGCGCCTCAGCTTAAGAATCGGCGATTCTTACTTGGAGCGTCGCTCTAGCCTTGCGCAGCGCTGCCTCCACCTGTTCGGGATGACTCGAACGCGCGAAGACGAAACCCAGGTAGCGATTGCCCTCGGGCACCGGCGACACCTCGCGACCGGGCGCCACGGTGATCTGGACGTCGCTCACCCCGACGATGGCGAGGACCTGCGGGATGCCATCGGCGCCCAGGAACTTCCCCGCGCGCGGGATGGGGATCATCAACACGCCCGAGGCTCTCTCTTCGCGTGGTACCGGCCCGATGTCCATTCCCGTCGCGTGGGCGACGACCAGCTGCTCGAGAGTCCGGTCGGTGGCGAAGGACAGGGCGCGCGAGCACAACCCGCCGATGGTCCGGGCGGCCAGCTCGATGACCCAGGCCCGCTCGTCGTCCACACGGAGCTCCGCGTGGCAAGGCCCGTCGTGCAGCCCGAGAGCACGCGCCGCAGCGCGCGTGGTGTCGACCACCGCGGCCAACTGCCGGCTGCCCAGCCTGGACGGCGTTACGTAGATCGACTCCTCGAAGGCGGGGCCGTCGAGGGGGTCGGGCTTGTCGAAGACCGCCAGGACGTCGAGGGACCCGTCGCGCAGGAGCCCTTCGAGTGCCACCTCCCTACCCGGCACGAACCTCTCGACGAGCAGTGGCTCGGCTTCGGGCACCCCCGCTCCCGTCGCTATCTGGCGGACCCGCCGAGTCGTGGAGACGGCATCCCGAGAGGAGTTCGCGCGCAGCACCCCCTGGCTCGCCGAGAGGCTCACCGGCTTGATGACGCAGGGGAGACCGACGCTCTCGGCGAGACGCGCCACGTCGTCGGGTTTGGCACCGGAGGGTATTGCCGCGAAGCCAGGCTGCGGCACCTCGGCCGCCTCGAGCAGTCGGCGCATGGCCAGCTTGTCCCGGGTCGCCGCGACCGCTTGTGGAGGGTTGTGCGGCAGACCCAGACGCCGCGACGCCTCGGCCGCCACGAGGACCCCTTGGTCGTCCACGGCCAACACCGCGTCCAGGGGGGCGACCGAGTCGTGGCGGACGATGGCCTCAGCTGCAGCTTCGGGATCGCCGAGGGGGAGGCGAAGGGCCCTCGTGCCCATCGAGGCGCTCAGCGCGTGCTCCTCTTCGGAGCCGATCACCAACTCGACGCCGAGGGCTCTGGCCGCTTCGAGGAAATCCTGCGCACGGTAGGTGGCCGACGGCAGGAGGAGGAGCACGCGCGGCACACACCTATGATGGCCTGCGGAGGTGGACTCGATGCCCGACGAGGACGAACCCCGCACCGACGGCCCAGGCGCAGGTTCGGCGCCCGCTCTTACGATCACGCCAGACGCGCTCTCGGTCGTGCTCGAGGCGCGCTCGTCCGAGGCCGACGCAGAGCGCCTCGCGTTGTGGGTGGAGGTGACAGGGGCCCGCCAGGGCTCGTACACCTACGACATCTACTTCCAGGCGGCAGCCGACGCGGCCGCGCAAGACCACGTGACCACTTCAGGCGACCTGACGGTCGTGGTGCCCGAGTCGAGCGTCGCGCGAATCGTCGGCGCACGTCTGGACTACTCCGGGGACTCGGGCGACGACGAGGGTGGGCTCGTGATCTTGAACCCCAACACCCCTCCCTCGGGCAATTCCGCGACGCGTCCGAACGGTGACCTCTCGGGAGAGGTCGCACAGCGCGTCCTCGCCGTGCTCGAGCAACAGGTCAACCCCTCGATCGCCATGCACGGAGGCCGCGCTGATCTCGTGGCGGTGGAGGAGGGAGTCGCGTACCTGCGCTTGAGCGGCGGGTGCCAGGGATGCGGGCTCGCCACGGTCACGCTGTCGCAGGGCATCGAGGTGGCGCTCAAGGACTCGGTCCCGGAGATCGTGTCGGTGGTCGACGTCACCGACCACGCGAGCGGCACCAACCCGTTCTACGAGCCCGCCAAGAAGTAGCGCGATCGACGTCCTGCGATGGACGCGCCGACCACTGCCGTCGCGGCCGTAGCGGGCCTCGTCGTAGGGGACTCCCTGGAGATCGTCGTCGAGCGCCTCGGGTCGCGCGCATCGTTCGAGCGGCCCTGGTGGCGATGCGCCTCGTGTGGAGCAGGCGCCGGGGGAGCCGGGCTCGTCCCCTTGGTGCGTTGTTTCGCGCGCATTCGTGGATGCCACGTCTGCGGCACGCGCTCCCCGTACGCGTGGCGCCCAGCTGTCATGGCGGTGGTGTGCGCTGCCGTGCTCGGCGGGTTCGCGGCGCGGATCGGGGACGACGTCGTGCTCGCCCCGTTCGCGGTTCTCGGCATTGCCCTGGTAGCGATCAGCGCGGTGGACCTCGAGCGTTTCCTGATCCCGAACCGGATCGTCTACCCGACCCTCGCGGTGGTGGCGCCTCTGCTCGTCGTGTCGTCGGCAGTGGACCACCGCTGGGGCTCCCTGGCGAGGGCCGCGATCGCAGGAGCGGCGGCGTTCGCGGCGTTCCTCGCGGTGCACTTGGCGGTGCCGAAGGGCATGGGTTTCGGAGACGTGCGGCTCGCCGGGCTGGTCGGGCTCACCACGGGATGGCTGGGCCTCGGCCACGCCTTCGTCGCCTTCCTAGCGGCGTTCGTCATCGGAGCGCTCGCTGGGGTGGTGGTGATGGTCGTCTCCGGCGGAGGGCGCAAGACGAAGATCCCCTTCGGCCCGTTCCTGGCTGCGGGGGCTGTCGTCGCCGTGCTGTGGGGCGGTCCGCTCGCGCATGCGTTGTTCCACCGCGGTAGCTGACAGATCGGCCACAGCCTGTACAGAAGTAGATTCGCGTCGTGCTCAGGTTCCTGACCGCGGGCGAGTCCCACGGAAAAGCCCTCGTCGTGATCGTGGAGGGTGCTCCCGCGGGCCTGGCCCTGACGACGGAGGAGATCTCGAAGGAGCTGGCCCGGCGCAGGTTGGGCTTCGGCCGAGGCCCGCGGATGCGATTCGAGGTCGACGAGCTGACCCTGGTGGGTGGCGTCCGCCACGGCAGGACCCTCGGGTCACCCGTCGCCATAGAGATCGCCAACACCGAGTGGCCGAAGTGGGAGGAGGAGATGTCCCCCCACCCCGGCAGGCCCCAGAAGGTTCTGACCCAACCCCGGCCGGGCCACGCCGACCTCGCGGGCATGCAGAAGTACGGCTTCGACGACGCGCGCGACGTGCTGGAACGGGCCTCGGCGCGCGAGACGGCAGCCAGGGTCGCGGCGGGTTGCCTAGCCAAGGCCCTCCTGGCTCGCCTCGGCGTGTCCGTGCTCAGCCACGTGGTGGCGGTCGGACCCGAGCAGGTCCACACCGAGGATCGCCCCGGCCCGGCCGACCTCGACCTCGTCGACGCTTCGCCGGTCAGGTGCTTCGACCCCGAGGCCGAGGCGCGGATGGTGCGCGCGATCGAGGCCGCCGCCAAGGACGGGGACTCCCTCGGGGGGGTGGTCGAGGTTCTCGCCTACGGAGTGCCGGTCGGCCTCGGCAGCCACGTCCACTGGGACCGGCGTCTCGATGGACTCCTCGCGCAAGCGTTCATGAGCGTCAACGCCGTGAAGCACGTCGAGATCGGAGGTGGCTACGACACCCCCGCCCGTAGGGGATCCGAGGCGCACGACGCGATCTCGTGGGACGCCGAGTCGCAGCAGTACAGGCGCGACACGCTCCGCGCCGGAGGCATCGAGGGGGGGATGTCCACGGGCGGCACCATCGTGGCGCGGGTGGGGATGAAGCCTCTCGCGACCCTCAACCGGCCCGTGCTCCAGACCGTCGACGTCGCAACGAAGCAGAGCACGGTCTCCTTCAAGGAGCGAACCGACGTCACGGCGGTGCCTGCGATGGGAGTCGTGGCGGAAGCGATGGCGTCGCTGGTGCTCGCCTCCGAGGCGCTTCGGAAGTTCGGGGGCGATTCGGTCGAGGAGCTCGTGCGCAACCGGGACGGCTTCCTCGCCGCTATGGGCGGCGCCCCGTCCTCGGCTGCAGCGGGTACCCACGCCGCACCTGCCGGTGGCTGAGGGCGCGCAAGACGCAGCCGGCGACACTGCACGACACGTGCTGCTGGTCGGCATGATGGGCGCGGGGAAGTCCACTGTGGGCCCGCTCGTCGCATCTCGCCTTGGATGGTCCTTCGTCGACACCGACCAGGTGGTGGAGCACGACACCGGTAAGACCGTGCGCGAGCTGTTCGCTGAGGGCGGGGAGAAGCTGTTCCGCGCGGAGGAGGCCAGGGCTCTCGCAGGTGTGCTCGCGCTCAGAGCACCGACAGTGGTATCGGTCGGTGGTGGCGCGGTGATGCTCCCTGGCAACCGGACGATCATCGGTTCGTCCGGCACAGTGGTGTGGTTGAGAGCGGCACCTCGGACTCTGGCCTCGCGCGTCGGGGACGGCGCTTCCCGGCCCCTCATCTCGACCGAGGCGGAGACGCTCGAGGCTTTGGCGCGCATAGAGAGCGAGCGGCGCCCCCTGTACGAGGAGGTCTCCGACGCGGTGGTGGACACCGACGTCATCGATGCCGGCGAGGTCGCAGGTCGCGTCGTGGAGCTGGTGCGCGTTGCGCCGAGTCGACCGGCGCAACGAAGCGGAGGCCGTGCGCCGTGATCTGCGTGCCCGTCGAGCTCGGGGAGCGCAGCTACGAGGTGAAGATCGGCGCAGGCGCAAAGCGTGTGGTGCCGGAGGTGATCCCCAACGGGGTCAGGCAGGTAGCGGTCGTGACCCAGCGGGGCATCGGCTTCGAGGTCGACACCGGGGTGCCGTCGGATCGCTTCGAGATTCCCGACGGTGAGCGCGCCAAGTCGCTGTCTTCCATGGAGGAGCTGTGCCGGGGCTTCGCGCGCGCGGGGTTGGCGCGCACCGATGCGGTCGTGGCGGTCGGGGGAGGGGTGGTTTGCGAC